>JADJXE010000009.1 GCA_016716005.1 Acidimicrobiales bacterium | reverse complement strand
CGCTCCAGGTGCTCCCGCGAGGACCCCTCGGTGGCGGCGGCCACCATCCGGGCCCCTGGCCCGCTACCAGGACCGGGTGTACGACCGGCGCCGTGGGAGGAGGGAGCCGGGCAAGATCGCCCACGAGATCCCGGTGCGGCCGAGGATCGGGTGCGCCTCGAGCTCCGCAAGCGGTTCCGGTGGGGTTTCCCCTACTACGGCGGATGGACAGCACGTCGTGGTGGGTCCGGGTGGTGGACCGCTACGTCGAGCGCACCGGCGATGTCGCCCTGCTCATGAGGTGACCCCCAACCTCGGAGCGCCGCGGCCTGGATGGCGGGTCCGGCCCGCATCGGCTTCGCCGACCTCGTGGCCTACCAGCGCCGGAACCGGGCCGGGCTCCTGCACCAGGGCTGGCGGGACTCGGACCTCGGGGCGGTGCCGATCGAGCCCCCGGTGGCGCTGGTGGAGGTGCAGGGCTACCACGCCGAGGCCGCGGCGGCGCTGGCGGCTGGGCGTCGCCGCCCCGGGCCATCCACGTCGACCCGGCGGCGTTCGAGCGGATCTTCTGGATGCCCGACGGGCAGACCTACGCCCTCGCGGTGGGCGGTGACGGGGTGGTCTCGCGCATCGTCACTCGAACGCCGGGCACCTCCTGGGCACCCTGCTCCCGACCGAGCGGGCCGGCTCGGTGGCCGACCGCCTCTTCGGCGACGACCTGTGGACCCCGGTCGGCATCCGCACCCACTCCAGCGCCGACCCCTACTTCGATGGCGACAGCTACCACCGGGGCTCCATCTGGCCCCACGACAACTGGGTGATCCACGAGGGCCTGCGCGCCGTGGGCCGCCACGACGACGCCCGGCGGGTGCGCCGCTCGGTCCTCGACGCCCTGCGCGACCTGGAGGCCATCCCCGAGCTCTACGCCTGCCACGCCGGCCGGGCGGCGCCCCTGGGTCAGGCCCAGCCGCTCCAGGCCTGGAGCAGCGGAGCGGTGGTGTCGTTCCTGGCCGCCGGGCCGACTGGACCACGGCCGGGGTCGTCGCCGGGATCGATCGCGGTGGACCCACCGATCCACCGCCAGCGCCACCAGCCAACCACCCCCGAGGGCGACGGCGCCGAAAAAGGCGTCGAGCCAGAAGTGGTTGGCGGTGATCAGGATGCAGAAGAGCGTCACCAGCGGGTACAGGAACGCGAGCCAGCGCAGCCGGCCTCGTCCGATCACGAGCACCACGGTGATCGCGCACCACGTGGACCATCCGAAGTGCAGGCTCGGCATGGCGGCGTACTGGTTCGACAACGACGCCATGCCCCCGAACCGAACTTCAGATCCGCCCACACCTCGATGGTGTCCACCATCCCGTAGCCGTGGCAGTCGGCGGCCCGACCCGGCGCAGCCGCCGTAGGCGCTCGGGCTGTCGAGCAGGCGCGGGGCATGAGGGGTGTAGGGCGGCGAAGCCGATCAGGGCGAGGCGGTGGTGCCGGCGAGGCATGGTGCGCGTGAAGCGGTACACCTGGGGTGCCTGGCGGAACGCGGAACAGCAGCACCCCCATGGTCACGGCGAAGTGGGCGGTGCCGTAGAAGATGTTCCACCACCGGATGAAGCCGTGGCCGGGGAGGTCGAGGTACCACTGCTGGAGCCGGGGCTCGAACCACAGGCCGAGCGTCTCCTCCACCTTGATGACCCCGCGAGCGTGGCGGAAGGCGATCGAGCGGGACTCGGGGCCGGCGCCGAAGGTGTTCCGCACCCGGGAGTACACGAAGTAGAAGATCCCGGCGAGCAGGAGCTCCCGCCACCACTGGAGGGCGGGCGCCGGGGGGCTCGGATCGATCTCGGGGGTTGCGTCGTCGACCGCTGCGGGCCTCACGCGGCGGGGGCCTTGCTGTGTCCCACCGCGAACGCCGGCGCCCCGAGCAGGCTCACCACCAGGTTCAGCAGGTAGAGGAGCAGTCCCAGGGCGATGGCCTGCGATCGGGGCACCCCGAGCGGGTGGAGGAACAGCACGAACAGCGCTCTCGCACCCCAGGCCCGGAGATGGAGATGGGCGGCACCCTGGGCGATGAGCACCGCCGGCAGGAAGGCGAGCAGCGCCGTGGGCCCGGCCCCGGCGGGCAGGCCCAGGGCGCGGGCGGCCATGAGCGCGGAGCCGATGAGGATGAACTGGTAGGCGAAGCCCGTAGCCAGGATGCGGGCGGTGGCGGCCGGCTCGCGCACCAGCCGGTGGATGCCGAACCGCACGGCACTGGTGAACCGGCGCCAGCCCTCGTTGTGCTCCAGGCGACCCTCGATGCCCTGGCCGGGGCGGGCGGTGAGGAACAGCACGACACCCAGCAGCAGCAGCGTGCCGGCGGCCACCGAGAAGGCGATGGCGCTGGCCCGGCCGAGGTCGCGGAGGCCGGGGTTGAGGAGCAGCCCCACCATGGTGATGACCGGTAGCACCACCCAGCCGGTGAGGCGCTCGAGCACCACCGAGGCGAACGTGGTCGGTCCTCGCCGTTGTCGCGGACAGGCGCGACACCCGCAGGGCGTCGCCGCCGATGGTGCTGGGCAGCACGTTGCCCACGAACTGGCCGGCGAAGTAGAGCGACAGCAGGCGCCCGAAGGGCGGGTGCTGGTCCAGGGCGGCCAGGACTGCGCTCCACCGCACGGCCGAGAGCACCACGCCGAGGAACGTGAGGATCAGGGCGCCGGCCAGCCAGGCCAGGGTGTGGCCGCTGGCGTCGGGGATGGTCTCGGACCAGTTGGTGCCGATCTTGGTGATCAGGACCCACAACAGGAGCGCGCTGACCACGAGGCGCGCCGCCATGATCAGTTGTGGTCGGGAGAGCTGCGCGCCGGCCCCAGGGCAGAAGGTGGGGTGCAGCCTGGTTCCGACGACTCTCGGGCCCGACCTCGCGGATACCATCTCACCTGCAGCGAGACCTGCCGATGTATCGGTGTCACGTCTCGCTCCACCCCGGAGGGTCCCATGTCCCGTCATCGCCGTCCCACCCGTCGTCGCCCGGGGTGCCTCGGCGATCCTCGGCGCCGGGCTGCTCCTCGTCGCCACGGCCTGCAGCGCCGCCGGCGGGGCGCCCAGGAGGTGTCCACCGGGCCCGGTGGTTCCGCGGCGTCAGGCATCGCCTTCCTCAACCAGGCGGCGGCCGCCACCAGCGAGGTGCAGACGCTGAAGGTCTCCGTGGAGACCACGGTCAGCCGGCTCCGGGGGTGACCGCGCCGCCACCACCTCGGGCACTGGCGAGATCGACCGGGCCAACCGCCGCGCCCACCTCGAGGTCGACGCCACCGACGCCGTGAACCTGTTCGGCGCCGCCGCCGAGCTCCCCGAGTGCCGGCGTGCTGGAGCTGGTGGTCGACGGCGACACCGCCTACCTGCGCTCGCCCCTGTACGCCTCGTTCACCGACTCCGACAAGGCCTGGGTCTCGGCCTCCCGGAGGACCTGGGCGCCGATCGTCCCGAGCGCCGCCACGGGCCAGGGCGACCCGGGAGCCTCCTCGCCCTCCTGGAGGGCGCCGGGGTTCCGCTCACCCGAGCTGGGCCGTGAGGACGTCCGTGGGGTCCCCACCGCCACGTGTCCACCGTGATCGACCTGGAGAAGGCCCTGGCCCAGCTGCCCGACGACCGCCACCAGGGCGTCGTCGACGAGCTGGAGGGCTTCGGTGCCGAAGCGGCGTCGTTCGTGACCATCCCCGCCGAGGCGTGGGTCGACGACGACGGCCACGTGCGCCGCTTCCGGCTCACGCTCGACTTCGCGCCGGCGTCGGACGACGTGCCCAGGCTAGGGATGCGTCGGTGGTGGTCACCGCCGAGCTCTACGACTTCGACGTGCCGGTGGACATCGCCCTGCCCGATCCGGGCGATGTGGCCGAGCTGGACCTGGCAGGCCTGCTCGGCGGCGACTGATGGCCGAGGTCCGTGGTCGCGGTCGGCGAGGCCGGCTGTCCGTGCTGGAGAGCGGCCGGGCGGACGGCCGCTGCTGCTCGTCCACGGGTTCACCGGTGCCAAGGAGGACTTCGCCGACTGGATCGACCGCTTCGCCGCCGAGGGCTGGTGGGTCGTGGCCCCGATCTGCGCGGACACGGCGCAGCCACCAAGGCCCGCCGACGAGGAGCCCTACTCCTGGCGCTCTTCGCCGGCGAGGCGCTGGCCTGGCCGACGGGCTGGGATGGGACCGCTTCGCCCTGCTCGGCCACTCGATGGGCGGCATGATCGCCCAGGCCCTGGCCCTCGACGCGCCGAGCGCGCATCTCCCGTCTCGTCCTGATGGACACCCACCACGGTCCGGTCGAGGGGCTCGACCCCGAGCTGGTGGCGATCGGCATGGACGTGCTCCGCTCGCAGGGTCTGCCCGCGCTCCTCGAGCTGCTCGATGCCATGCCGGCCGAGCGGGCACCGTCGGACGAACGGGTGCGGGCCACCCGGGCGGGCTACGTCGAGTGGAACGAGGAGAAGCTCCGCACGTCGTCGCCGGCGATGTACGCGGCCATGGCCACCGAGCTGGTGAACCGGCCCGACCGACTGATCGAGGTGGCCACCCTCGCCGTCCCCACCCGCGTGGTGGTGGGTGCGGAGGACACGGCGTTCGTGGCCGCCGCCCACCGGCTGGCCGACGCCATCGAGGGCGCCGACCTCGTGGTGATCCCCGACGCCGCCCACAGCCCGCAGTTCGAGAACCCCGATGCCTGGTGGAGCGCCGTCAGCCGTTCCTGTCCGCGCCGGCTGATCGGCCGGCGCCGGTTCGCCCGCTCAGGCCCCAGCCAGCCGGGCAGGTCGGCGAGGCTGTCGAGGTGGGCACCGATCCGTCGTGATCGGCGTGCTCGTGGCTCCAGGTGACGTGGTAGGGGATGGTGCGGCGTGGCCGCCGATCTCGAGCACGGGCAGCACGTCGGAGCGCACCGAGTTGCCCACCATGCAGAACGCCCGGGCGGGCACACCGGCCGATGCCACCACCTTCCGGTAGGTCTCGGCGTCCTTCTCGGCCACGATCTCGAGGTGCTCGAAGCGGTCGGCCAGCCCCGACGCGGCGATCTTCAGCTCCTGGTGGTGGAGGTCGCCCTTGGTGACCAGCACGAGGCGGTACCCGGCGTCGGCCAGGGCGGTGACCGCCTCCTCCACGCCGTCGATGAGGTCGACGGGGTGGTCGAGCATGGCCCGGCCCGCGGCCAGGATCTGGGCGACCTCGTCGGTGCCGATGGCGCCGTCGGTGACCTCGATCGCCGCCTCGACCATGGAGAGGGTGAAGCCCTTGATGCCGTAGCCGTACCGGGCCAGGTTGCGGTGCTCGACCTCGGTGAGGAACGCGTCGACGTCGACCTCGGTGGGCGTGTAGCGCGACACCAGCTCGGTGAACCGGCGCTGGGTGCGCTCGAAGTACACCTCCGAGTGCCAGAGGGTGTCGTCGGCGTCGAGCGCCACCACCTCGATGTCGCGGCGGCCGGCCCCTCCTGGGCGCGTCACCGACACCGGTCGAGGAAGCGGTCCCGCTCCACGAGCACCCGGGTGACCTTGCCGGCACCCACCAGGCCCGTTCGTCGCTGACCGACACGGAGAAGCGGAGGCGTCGTCCCTCCACCTTCTCCAGCTTGGCGTCGGCGGTGATGGTGCCGCCCACCGCGGTGGGGGCGAGGTGGTCGAGCTGGATGCGCATGCTGACCGTGGTCTCCTGCTCGGCGAGGTGGCCGGCGACCGCCGCGACCGCCGCTTCCTCGCACAGGGCGACGATGCGCGGGGTGGACACCACGTCGACGTCTCCGGATCGGGCGGCGATCGCGGTGTCGGCCTCGGTGACGATGGGCTCGACGCGACCGGTCAGTCCGGCTTTGGGGGCACGTCGTTACGATAAGTCCTTCGTGGCGATCGGGGCGAAGCGCCGGCGGCCACGGCCGAGCCCAGCAGAGAGGTGGTCCCCGTGATCGAAGAAGCCGTGGTGTCACGGGTGCTGGCTGCGGCCCTGCACACGGGTGGCGACTTCGCCGAGGTCTTCGTGGAGGACAAGCGGTCGTCGTCGGGCCGCCTCGACGACGGCAAGATCGAGGAGCTGGGCTCGGGGTGCGACCGCGGGTGCCGGCATCCGCCGTGGTGGTGGGCGA
>JADJXE010000008.1 GCA_016716005.1 Acidimicrobiales bacterium | reverse complement strand
GGCGGTCGACCAGTGGTGCTGGGCCGGTGACCGCCCGGCTCTGGCGCGTGGAAGGCGCCACCCCAGCGCGGCCACCGCCTTCCACGAGCGCCAGCTCCCCGACCCGGCCCGGCGGGTGGTCTGGTGGTTCAAGGGTGACCCGACCGGCGGTGGTGCTCGAGCACCAGGCCGCGTCGGTGGTCGACGAGGAGCGGCGGGAGGCGGCTGGGGTCGAGGTGGTGCGGCGGCGCAGTGGCGGGGGAGCGGTGTGGCTGGCGCCGGGCGCGGTCACGTGGGTCGACGTGGTGCTCCCGGCCGGTGATCCCCACTGGGTGGACGACGTGGGCCGGTCCTCGCTGTGGTTGGGCGATGCCTGGGCGCGCGCCCTGGCGGCGCTGGGGGTGCCCGACCCGACGGTGCACCGGGGCCCGCTGGTGCGCAGCCGGTGGTCCCCGCTGGTCTGCTTCGCCGGGGTGGGCCCCGGCGAGGTGCTCGTCGACGGCCGCAAGGTGGTGGGCATCTCCCAGCGGCGCACCCGGGCCGGAGCCCGCTTCCAGTGCGCGGTGCTGAACCACTGGGATCCGGTGCCGCTGGCCGGCGTGCTGTCGCTGTCCGACGCGGACCGCGCCGAGCTGGTGACGACCTGGCCCCGGTGGCCGCCGGCCTCGGCACGGTCGAGGGCCCGCTGCGGTGGTGGCCAACCTCTGGCCGCCCTGCGACGCGCCGCCGTCCTGACGCCCGCCCCCCCCCCCCGCTGGAGCTCGGCTCGCGCGGTCGGCGCGATCCTTCGCGCCCAGCGTGAGGAGAACGGCGGTGACCTGGGCAGATTGGTGCTTGCGCCAGGAGCGATTTGGAGTAGGTTAGACGCTTGTGGAGGCAGAAGGACCACAAAGGGGAGCTGAGGGGGCATCATGGCACCTGCGGCAAGCGCCCGCGCTCCACGGCCGAGCAGCGCTTCGGTCACGCCGGATTCTCGGGTACCACCCCGTCCGCCTGGAGCCACCGGCCGCCTCGCCATCCCGGCCACGTTCCGGCCGGCGTTCCCGAGGGCTCAGGCCCGCCTCCGTGCCTACCTCGACGAGTACCTCGTCCTCTGGACCGACGGGCCTTCCCGGTGGCCGTGGAGGCCCTGGCGGCGAGCGGGACCCTCGTCAGCCCGCAGGCACGCAAGAACTTCCAGGACCACCCAGATCGTGGCGGTCGACCGCCAGGGCCGATGGTCATCCCCGGACCTGGCGAGCGCGTGGGCCTCACCGAGCGGGTGGTGGTGGTGGGGCCTACGACTCGCTGGAGATCTACGCGCAGGAGGCCTCGGCGACCTCGACGCCGGACCGATGGCGACCTGCTGCTCGCCACCTACGACGGTTCACCCCTGGGACGAGCGTGAGCGCACCGTGTCCGCCGCCCTGCTCACCCCTCCCCCGCATGCGGCCAGGTCCGTCCGTGACCGACCGCACCCCGTTCGACCACGAGTCGGTGCTGCTCGACCGCGTGCTGGAGCTGTTCGCTCCGGTGCCGGCCGGCACCGTCGTGGACGCCACCCTCGGCGGCGCCGGCCACGCGGCGGCCCTGCTCGAAGCACGAGCCGACCTCCGGGTCCTCGGCCTCGACCAGGACCCGCACGCCCTGGCCGCAGCGCTGGATCGGCTCGCCCCCTTCGGCCCCCGGGCCACGGCGATCCACGCCCGCTTCGACCGGCTGGCCTCCGTGGTCGCCGCGTCCGGCGCCGCCGTCCAACCGATCGTCGGGGTCCTGTTCGACCTCGGCGTGTCCTCCAGTTCGACGTGCCCGAGCGGGGTTCTCCTACCGCAACGACGCCCCCCTCGACATGCGGATGGACACCACGGGCGGGCGCACCGCCGCCGACCTCGTGAACGGTCTCGACCAGCGAGCGCTCGCCGAGGTCCTGCGCCGCAACGCCGACGAGCGCTTCGCCGGCCGCATCGCCCGGGCCATCGTGGCCGCCCGACCGATCGCCACCACCGGGGAGCTGGCCGCCGTGGTCGTCGGGGCCATCCCCGCGCCTGCCCGTCGGACCGGTGGACACCCCGCCAAGCGCACTTTCCAGGCACTGCGCATCGAGGTGAACGAGGAGCTCGCGGTCCTGGAGCCGGCGCTCGACGCCGCGCTCGAGGTGGTGGCGCCCGGTGGTCGGGTGCTGGCCATCTCGTTCCACTCCGGCGAGGACCGCATCGTGAAGGCCCGGTTCCGCCGGGCCGACGACGGCGGGTGCACCTGCCCGCCCGGGCTCCCGTGCGGCTGCGGTGCCGTGCCCCAGGCCCGGCTCCTCAAGCGCGACGGGTGGGCCCCGTCCGCCGCCGAGGTCGCCGCCAACCCCCGCGCCGCCAGCGCCCGCCTGCGGGCCGTCGAGAAGCTGCCCGTCCCCCGAGCCGAGGCCCACCGGTGACCAAGTCCCGCCCGCGCCCGGCACGTCGGCCACGCCCCGGCGCCGACCCGTGGCGGAGCACCCCCGCCCGGCCTCCGGGTGGTGGGCCCTCCCCCGCGCCGCCCGCACGGGGCATCTCTGGGTGATCCTCGCCGCGCGGTGGTGTTCACCGCCCTGTTCGTGGCCGCCGCCTCGCTCGATGGTGGTCTCGGGCCAGGTGCACCTCGACGAGGTCGGCCGCCAGGTCCGCGCCGAGCAGCAGCTGCTCCAGAAGGAGCGGGTGCGTCTGGCCAACGACCAGTCGCCCGCCCGGATCACCCGGGAGGCGGCCCGGCTCGGCATGGTGCCGGCGGACGAGCAGAACTGGGTGAGCCCGGGCGCCGGGACCGCGCCCGTCGTGACGGGTCCCGACGCCCCGCCGACCTCCGTCCCCGACGACGCCGACCCGTCCGCCCCCGTCGACGGCTCGCCGCCGGCACCGATCCCGAGGGGGCCACCGACCGATGACCCGCGGCGACGACTTCGACGACCTCGACGACTTCTTCGCCCGGCCCCGGGCCTCCCGGTCGACCACCACGCTGGCGCCTCCGCCGGCACCGCCACCACCCCACGGCCCGAGCAGCGTCCCCGCCGCCCGGCCGTCGCCCGCCAGGGCCCCGCCCCGGGCGGGCCCACCTCGCGCTCGGCAGGACCGGCCCGGACACCCGCCCCCGCCCGCCCGCCCGCCCGCCCGCCCCGCCCGCCTCGCACCCGGCGGGCCCGCCCCCTGCCCCTCGACGGCGCCGCAGGGCGCGCCTCGCGCCGCCACCGCCTCGTGTGCGTCGTGGCCGTCTGCGTGGCCCTGGTGACCGCCATCACCGCGCGCTTGGTGGACGCCCAGGTGGTGGGCCGGTCCGGCTACCTCGCCTACGGGGAGGAGAACCGCAACGCCTGCCGCGCCATCCCCGCCGGCCGCGGCACCATCTACGATCGCAGCGGCCAGGCGTTCGCCCCTGTCGGTGGCCCGGGCCAACGTGGTGGCGGATCCCACCGTGGTCGCCCACCCGGTGCGCTCGGCTCGCAAGCTGGCCCCGATCCTCGGTGCCGAGGTCGACGAGCTGGCGGCCCTGCTCAGCGATGACACCACCCACTACCAGGTCCTGGCGCCGCTGGTGTCCGACGCCGTGGTGGCCAAGGTCAAGCGCCTGAAGATCGCCGGCATCACGTTCCAGGACCAGTTCGTGCGCCAGAACCCGAGCGGCGGGCTCGCCCGCGCCGTGGTGGGCAGCGTACGCCAACGGCACCCGTGGCGCCGACGGCGGTCAGGGACGGACGGGGTGGGCGCGCCTACGAGCGTCAGTTGGAGGGCACCCCGGCCGTCTCACCTTCGAGAAGGACCGGTGGGGCAACACCATCGCCGACACCCCGCCAGCTCGACCCGGCCCGGCCGGGGACGGACCTGTACCTCACGCTCGACCAGTCGCTCCAGTACGCCACCGAGGACGCCCTCACCGACCAGGTCGAGGCCACGGGAGCCAAGCAGGGGATGGCGATCATCAGCCGCCCAGCACCGGCGAGGTGCTGGCCATGACCAGCGTGGCCGCCGATGACGAGGTCAGGTGCGCAACACGGGCGACAACCGTCCGGTGAGCACCGTCTTCGAGCCGGCTCGGTCAACAAGATGATCACCGTGGCCGGGGCGATGGAGGACGGGCTGATCGACCCGGACACGCCGATCGACGTGCCCCACCAGCTGCTGGTGGGCGATCACTGGTTCTCCGACCACGATCCGCACGGCGTCCCGCCACGTGGTCGCCCACAGACATCCTGGTCACGTCCTCCAACATCGGCACGATCAAGATCGCCAAGATGCTGGGCGAGGAGAAGGTCGACGGGTACCTCCGGGCCTTCGGGCTCGGCAAGTCGTCCGAGGCGTTCCCCGGCGAGGTCAACGGGTTCATGACCGACGTCGCGGACTGGTCGCCCACCGACATCGGGGCGGTGCCGATCGGCCAGGGCATCGCCGTGACCGCGCTCCAGATGCTGGGGGCCTACAACGTGATCGCCAACGACGGTGTGTACGTGGCGCCCCGGCTCATCGCCGCCACCGACACCGGCGAGGGCAAGGAGCCCACCGCTGCCTCGAACCGCCATCGCGTGGTGTCGGCCGACACCGCGACCGCGATCCGCCAGATCCTGGCCAAGGTGGTCACCGACGGCACCGGCCAGCGCGCTGCGGTCCCCGGCTACGTGCCCTTCGGCAAGACCGGCACCGCCCGGATCCCGCAGCCACCGCCCCACGCCGACCCCTCCGACGCCTACCAGGACGCCGAGGGCCGCTACCACTACGAGTCCAGCTTCGTGGGCGGGGTCGACGGGGCCGACCTGTCCATCATCGTCACCATCCAGGACGCCCAGACCTCGATCTTCGGCGGCGACGTGGCCGCCCCGGTGTTCGCCCAGCTGGCCTCGCTCACGCTGCGCCACGAGCAGATCCCCCCGCCTGCCCTCCTGGGCGCGTCGTCGGCGGCCGTCCCCGGGCTCAGCGCCTCGGCCCGTGAGCCTCGGCGACGAGGATCCCGGTTCGAGCCGCCGTTCCACGCAAGGCTGAGGGCGTGCTGCTCTCGAAGCGGTGGCGGCGGCGGCCGACCACCCGCCTTCCGCGACCTCGTCCTGACGGGCGCCGCCGACCTGTGCGTCGGCCGGGCCCAGCACGATTCGCGCCGTGGAGGCGGGCTCGGTGTTCTGCTGCGTGGGGGGTGCCGTCCACGACGGCCACGACCACGCGCCGCCGCGGTTGCCGCCGGCGCCGCCGCCCTGCTCTGCGAGCGTCCCCTCGCGCTCGGGGTGCCCGAGCTGCGGGTGGCGTCGGTGCGGGAGGCCATGGGGCCGCTTGCCGCGGTGCTCGCCGGCCGTCCCTCCGAGCACCTCGCCGTGGTGGGCGTCACCGGAACCAACGGCAAGACCACCACCGTGCACCTGCTGGCGTCGGTGCTCGAGGCCGGCGGCATCTCCTGCGGGGTGATCGGCACGCTCACCGGCGCCCGGACCACGCCGGAGGCCCCTCCAGGCCCGCCTGGCCGACCTGCACGCCGAGGGCCGGGCCGCGGTGGCCATGGAGGTGTCCTCGCACGCGCTCGATCTCCACCGGGTCGACGGCACCCGCTTCCGCGGGCGGTGTTCACCAACCTCAGCCGCGACCACCTCGACCACCACGGCGACATGGCGGCCTACTTCGCGGCCAAGGCCCGCCTGTTCGAGAACCGGACCTGGCCGACGTGGCCGTGGTCAACCTCGACGACCCCCACGGGCGGCTCCTGCGGGACGCGGCGCGGCTGCGCAGCGTGGGCTACGAGCTGGCCGCCGCGCACGACCTGGTGCTCGGCCCCGCCGGCTCCACGTTCACCTGGCGCGGCGCCGAGGTGCGCCTGGGCCTGGCCGGGCGGTTCAACGTGCTCAACGCCCTGGCGGCGGCCACCGCGGCGGGCGAGCTGGGCGTGCACCCCGAGCAGGTGGCCGCCGGGCTGGCGGCCGCCGGCCCGGTGCCGGGCCGCTTCGAGCGGATCGACGTGGGCCAGCCGTTCCTCGCCGTGGTCGACTTCGCCCACACGCCCGACGGCCTCGAGCAGCTCCTCGCCGCCGGTCGTGAGCTTGCTCGCGGGGGTCGGCTCCTGGTGGTCTTCGGGGCCGGCGGCGACCGGGACCCCTCCAAGCGACCGGCCATGGGCGAGGCCGCCGCCCGCCTGGCCGACGTGGTGGTGCTCACCTCCGACAACCCCCGCCACGAGGACCCGGCTGCGATCATCTCCGAGGTGCACCACGGCATGGAAGACACGACGAACGTCCACATCGAGCCCGACCGGCGCGCCGCCATCGCCCTCGCCGTGGCCCAGGCCGGGCCGAGCGACGTGGTGCTGGTGGCCGGCAAGGGCCACGAGACCACCCAGACCATCGGTGACGAGGCGGTGCCCTTCGACGACCGAGAGGTGCTGCGCAGCGCGCTGGCGGCCGCCGGCCACGGGGAGGCACGCCGATGATCGCGCTGCTGATGGCGGGCGGCCTGAGCCTGGCGACGGCCCTCGTGGGCACCCGGTACCTGATCCAGTGGCTTCGGGCGCACGGCATCGGCCAGTCCATCCGCGAGGAGGGGCCCCGAGGGCCACCAGACCAAGGCCGGCACGCCCACCATGGGCGGGATCGCCATCGTTGCTGGTGCCGTGGTGGGCTACACGCTGAGCCACCTGCGCAGCCGGGTGGTCTTCACCCGTTCGGGGATGCTGGTGATGGCCCTCGTGGTCGGTGCCGGTCTGGTGGGCTTCGCCGACGACTGGATCGGGATCCGGTCGGCTCGCAACCTCGGTCTGAACAAGCGCATGAAGGTGCTCGGCCTGCTCGGGGTGGCCATCGCCTTCGGGGTGGCCTGCGTGCAGTTCACCGGGCAGCACACCACCTTGTCGTTCACCCGGTACTCGTCGTTCGAGACGTCGAGCCTGCTCGACATCGACTTCGGCCAGGTGGGCTGGGTCGTGTGGTCGGTGCTGCTGATCATGGCGTGCACCAACGGCGTGAACCTCACCGACGGCCTCGACGGCCTGGCCGCCGGCTCGTCGCTGTTCGCCTTCGCCGCGTTCACCATCATCGGGTTCTGGGCGTTCCGGAACCCGGAGATCTACGACGTGGAGCACGCCCTGGACCTGGCGGTGGGGGCCGCCGCCATGGTGGGCGGCTGCACCGGGTTCCTCTGGTGGAACGCCCACCCGGCGCATCTTCATGGGCGACACCGGGTCGCTCGCCATCGGTGCCGGCCTGGCCGGGCTGGCGCTCACCCTCAACACCGCGCTGCTCCTGCCCATCGTGGGCGCGCTGTTCGCCATCGAGACCCTGTCGGTGATCCTCCAGGTGGTGTCGTTCCGCGGCTTCGGTGGGGCGGCGGATCTTCCGCATGGCGCCGATCCACCACCACTACGAGCTGAGCGGGTGGCCCGAGACCACGGTGATCGTGCGCTTCTGGATCGTGGCCGGCCTGGCCACCGCGCTCGCCCTGGGGCTCTTCTACGCCGATTTCACCACGCTGCCGGGGGCCAACGGATGACCACCGCCATCACCCACCGGCCTGCGGGGTCACACCTCGCACCGGGGCCTCGCGGCGCCGACGGCTGGTGCTGCCGGGCACGGCCACCGGCTCGTTCTGGCTGCTCGCCGCCGTGGTCACGGTGCTGAACATGATCGGCCTGGTCATGGTGATGTCGGCGTCGTCCGGTGATCTCCGGTCGAGAGCGGCGCGCCCTGGTCCTACGTGCAGCGCCAGGCCATGTGGTCGGTGGTGGGCGCCGGGGCCCTGCTCGCCACGCTCGCCATCTCCATCGACTTCTGGCGCCGCCACGTCCGGGTCTGGCTCGCCGTCACCGTGGCCATGCTCGTCGCCGTGCTGGTGCCGGGCGTCGGCCTCAGCGCCAACGGCGCCACCCGGTGGCTGGGGGCCGGCCCGCTTCAGGTGCAGCCCTCGGAGTTCGCCAAGTTCGCGCTGCTGCTGTTCGTGGCCGACCTGTTGGACCGGCGTTCAGCACCTCGACGACTGGCGCTGGACCATGGCGCCCGTGCGCTTACCTGGTGGGGGTGACCGGGCTGATCATGCTCCAGCCCAACCTGGGCACGGCCATCATCATCGCCGCCATGGTGCTGGTGATGCTGCTGGCCGCCGGGGTGCCGCTCGTGCCGCTCGGCGTCGCCACCGCGGTGGGCACGTTGGTGGCCACCGCCTTCGTGGCCCTCACGCCGTTCCGCCGCACCCGCTTCCTGCGCTTCCTCGACCCCATGGGCGATCCGCTCGGTTCGGGGCTCCAGAACGTGCAGTCGTTGGTGGCCATGGCCAACGGCGGCGTGTTCGGCCGTGGCCTCGGCCGCTCCACCGTGAAGTGGGGCTACCTCCCGTACGCCTGGACCGACTTCATCTTCGCCGTGATCGGCGAGGAGTTCAGCCTCCTCGGCGCCGTCACCGTGGTCGCCCTCTTCCTCGCCCTGGCGGCGGTGGGCGCCTGGGTGGCCGCCCAGGCCCAGGATCGGTTCTCGATGCTGGTGCATCGGCATCGCGTCGTGGCTCGCCGTGCAGGCGTTCATGAACATCGGTGCCGTGCTGAGCATCATGCCCCATCACGGGCGTGCCGCTCCCGTTCGTCTCCTTCGGCGGCTCGTCGCTGCTGGTGAACCTGGCGGCCATGGGCATGCTGCTCAACATCGCC
>JADJXE010000007.1 GCA_016716005.1 Acidimicrobiales bacterium | reverse complement strand
TGCTGTGCTGGTCGATCAGCTTCGACGGCAAATCGTCGTCGATCGGCATGGGATGGGGTTCGATCGCCGACGCGTCGGTCATGGTCCTCGACACCGGCCTCGCCATCCGGCGGCTGCCGGAACGACTCGTCGAGCTCGTCACCGAGTGGGACCCCGTCGTCGTCGGCTGCAACAACGCGGGTCCGACCGCCGCGCAGGTACCCGTCGTGCTCGACGCCCTCAAGGCCGCCGGCGTCGAGGACCGCCTCCACCTGTTCGGGCTCGCCGAATGGAAAGCGGCGTGCGGCGGGTTCCTCGCCGCTGTCCACGAACAGCAGATCGTGCACCTCGACGGGCAAGACCCGCTCGACACCGCGGTCGCCGGCGTGCGGGAACGTCGCCTCGGTGACGGGTTCGCGTGGGACGGCCGGGCCAGCGACGTCGACCTGTCCCCCCTCGAAGCAGTCACCGGGGCGCGGGCGTTGCTGCCGACCGAACGCCCCGCCACCGTGGCCCCGACCTACGCCTACTGAGGAGGTGCCGATGCTGTCGACGTTGCTCGAGCTCGCTGGCCTCGCCCTCGTCGTCGTCGCGGCGTTCCTCCTCGCCCCCACGCTCGGGTTCGCTGCCGCCGGCGCCGCGCTCGTGCTCGTCGGCTGGTGGCTGGAACGCTGATGGGGCTCATCCGACCGCACCGCGAACGCCGAAGCCTCACCGACCCGGCCGCCGAGATGTGGGCGGCCCGCAGGGGATCGTTCGGGGAGACCGTCACCCCCGAACGGGCGTTGCAGCTCGCGGCCGTGTGGTCCTGCTACCGCATCCTCGCCGGCATCGGCTCGACCTTGCCCCTCGACCAGTACCGCGGCGACGCCGAAGTGGCCCGCGACCCGCTGCTCGACGAGCCGTTCCCCGGCCAACCGCTGCCGGACTGGCTGCACCGGCTGTGGGTGTCGCTCCTGTCGACCGGCAACGCGTACGGCTGGTGCAGCGGACCCCTCCGTGGCCCCGGCGCGCGCACCCCCAGCCAGGTCGAACTGTTGCCCACCGGGGCCGTCAAGTGGGAGAAGGACCGCTCGAAGCGGTGGACCGCGAAGGTCGACGGCACAGCCGAGAAGCTGTGGCCGCACGGACAGCTGTGGCATCTGCCGCTGTTCACCGTGGCCGGCCGCCCCGAAGGCCTGTCGCCAATCGGTCAGGCCGCCGCGACGATCCACTCCGGGCTGTCCGCCCAGGAGTTCGGCAACCGCTGGTTCGACGACGGCGGACACCCGTCCGCGATCCTCTACTCGGAGGACCCGAACCTCGACGCCACCGGCGCCCGGAAGATCAAAGCAGCATTCCAAGAAGCAACCCGCGGAACCCGCGAACCTGCCGTGCTCGGCTCCGGGCTCCGCTACGAGCGCATCCAGCTCGCCCCGAACGAGTCGCAGTTCCTCGACTCGATGCAATGGTCCTCAGCTCAGATCGCCGCCGCGATCGGTGTCCCTGCCGAATGGATCGGCTCCGCGGTGTCCGGCCAGAACGTCACCTACGGCAACCGGGAACAGCTGTGGTCCGACTGGACCGCCCGCGACTTCGCCCCCTACCTGGTGCGCATCGAGACCGGTATCGGGCAGCTGCTGCCCCGCGGTGAACGCGTCCGCCACAACCTCGACGCCATCCTCCGCGCCGACCTCGCCGCCCGTTACGCCTCCTACGAGACCGCCGCCCGCATCTTCGACGCCACCGGGGTGCCGCTGTTGACCAACGACGAGATGCGCCGCCTCGAGAACCTGCCACCCCTCGCCGGCGACACCACCTTCACCCGTCGCACCACGAAGCCCACCACGACGGAGGCTCCATGATCCGTGACCGACTCACCCTTCCCGCCGAGGTCCGAGCCCGACTCGACCTCACCGAAGGCGACCTGATCGCCGCGGGCATCGCGTGCCGGTCCCGCGGCGCCCTCGTCGAAGCCCGCCGCTCGCCCGAGCAGCCTGTCGAGCTCCGCTCCGACGGCGACACCGTCGGCGTCGGCGGCTACGCCGCGGTGTTCGACGTCGGCTACGACGTCGCCGGCGGACCCCCCTGGGGATGGACCGAGACCATCGCCCCCGGAGCGTTCACCAAGGCACTCCGCGAAGCCGACGACGTCCGGTTCCTCATCAACCACGACGGGCTTCCCCTCGCGCGCACCAAGCCCGGCACCCTCGCCCTCGCCCAGGACGACGTCGGACTCCGCGTCGATGTCCCGGAGCTCGACCTCGTCAACCCCGACGCCGTCAAGCTGCGCTCCACCCTCGAACGCGGCGACGTCGACCAGATGTCCCACGCGTTCATCGCTCTCCGCCAGGAATGGAACGACGACTACACCGAACGCCGCATCCTCGAGGTCCGACTGTTCGACGTGTCCGCCGTCACCTACCCGGCCAACGACGTCACCGTCATCGCCCTCCGAGCCGCCGCCGGCATCGACCCCGACACCGACGCCGGCGGCCCGGAACCCGAACAGATCGCCGAGCGCACCGGGATGCCCCTGTCGCTCGCCGCCGCTCAGGCCGCCGCCCTCGGCGTCTGAGCAACCACCTGCACGCCGGAACGCACGCAGCACCCCACGCCGGGCCCGCAACACCGGGCACCACCTGGGCGGGCACCTGCGCTCCACCTGCCGGACCCCAAACCCGTCAACCGAACCCGTAGGGAGCCCCCATGGACTTCATCCAGTACCTCCGCGACCGCATCTCCGAGCTGCGTTCCGAACGCGACGCCGCCCACAGCGCCGTCACCGACGTCCTCGCCGCGCCGACCGCCGAGTCCCGCGACCTCAACGAGACCGAGGCCGCCGCGTTCGCCGAGGCCCGCGACCACCTCGCCGAGGTGGACACCCAGATCGCGGACCTCGAGGTCCGCCTCGACGAGCTCGTCGCCATCGAGCAGCGTCACGCCGACGCCGCAGCGTCCCGCCCGACGCTGCCCGCCGGCGAAGGCGTCATCGGCGCCGAGGCCCGCACCTACCGGCCCGACCGGAACCACAGCTTCCTCGCCGACCTGTACGCGACCAGCTTCCGCACCGGCGACGTCGCCGGCGCCGAGGCCCGCATGGGTCGCCACAACCAGGAGGTCGCCGTCGAGCACCGCGACATCGGCGTGTCGGCCATGGCCGGAGCGGTCCCCCCGCAGTACCTCGTCGACCAGTTCGCGCCCGTCGCCCGAGCCGGCCGCCCGTTCCTCAACTCGCTGAACGCCATGGACCTCCCCCCGGAGGGCGTGAGCTTCACCGTCCCGCGTGGCACCACCGGCTCCGCCGGCGCCATGACCGCAGAGGCCGCCGCGTTCAACGAGCAGGACATGGCGAACACCGACCTCACCTCGACGGTGAACCTGGTGACCGCCGCGCAGGACATCTCCCGCACCCTGTTCATGCGCGGCGGACCCGTCGTCGACCAGGTCATCTTCCCCGACCTGTTCGCCGCGTCGGAGGTGGCGCTCAACGCGTCGGCTGTCAACGGCAACGGCACCGCCCCGCAGCACCGCGGCATCCTGCAGGTCGCCGGCATCAACGCCGTCACCTACACCGACGCGTCGCCGACGGTCGCCGAAGCGTGGCCGAAGCTCGCGGACGCGATCCAGCGGATCAACTCGGCACGGTTCATGCCCGGCAACGTGATCTACATGCACCCGCGGCGCTGGGGCTGGATCACCGCCGCGATCGACACCTCCGGCCGGCCCCTGTTCGAGTTCTCGACCACGCCGCCGCAGTCGGTGGTCGGGCTCGGCCAGGCCGCCGAGTACGGCCAGGTCGTCGGCACGCTGCAGGGCCTGCCGGTCATCACCGACGCCTCCATCCCCACCACCCTCGGTGGCGGCACCGAGGACGTCATCTGCGTGGCCCGCAGCTTCGACATCCTCTACTGGGAGGACGACCTGCTGCAGTTCACCTTCGAGCAGGTGCCCTCGACCGCGCCCGGCCAGGTGCGCCTCGCTGCCGGCCGGTTCTCGCTGTTCACGCCGGGCCGGTACCCGACGTCGATCTCCACGATCGGCGGCACGGGCCTCGCGGCGCCGACGTTCTGACGTTGAGGTCGGCCCGGTCGACCGCACCCCGCTGCGGTCGACCGGGCCCGGCCCGAACACGAAGGAGAAAGCCCATGACGACCGACGACCACCTGCGAGGCCTGCGCGAGGAGCTCCGTGGCTACGAGGCATCCGGTCGAACGGACCGGGCCGCCCAGGTCCGCGACGAGATCGCCCGCCTCTCCACCGCATCGGTGCCCGAAGCCGCAGTTGCCGACGACCCCGCCGTCGAGACCGCTGACAAGCCCGCCACCGGCCGCGGGCGAGGCCGCAAGAAGGCCGACTGATGATCGTCGCCGACGAACAGATCCTCGCGGGTTCGTCGGCGACGATCACCGGCCGGTTCCGCGACCAGGACGGCGACCTGGTCGACCCGACCGGCCCCGTCACCGTCACCGTCACCCGCTCCGACGGGACCGCAGTCCTCACCGCCGCGGCGACCACCGCCCCGTCAGGCACCGTCGGTGTCCGCCAGGCGGCGCTCAGCGCCACGCAGACCGCGACGCTCGACGAACTGACCGCCACCTGGAGTGACGGCACCCAGGCCGTGACGACCCGCATCGAGGTCGTCGCCGCCTACTACGCGTCGGTGGCCGACATCCGGGCGTCGGACCCGGCGCTCACCGACACCGGCAAGTACCCGTCGCCCGCGGTGGTCGCCGCCCGCCGCCTCGTCGAAACCGAGTTCGAGGACATCTGCGGCGTCGCGTTCGTGCCCCGCTACCGGCTCGCCCCGATGCGCGCGTCGGGCGTGACCCGGGTCGTGCTCGACGACCCGATGCTGCGCACCGTCCGATACGCCGACGGGTTCACCGCACCGCAGCTCGCAGCGGTGGCCGCATCAGCCGACGGCGTCGCCGAGCTCCCCTCCGGGACGTGGCCATCGACGCCGTGGCACATCGGCTACGAACACGGCTTCGACCGCCCACCCGCCGACGTGCTCGGCGCCTTCTTCACCCGAACCCGCGACGTGCTGAACCGCTCGAACCGTGGCGTCCCGGACCGCACCTCGAGCTTCACCTCCGGTGAGAACGGCGGCACGTTCAGCCTCATCGTCCCCGGCCAACGCGGATCGAAGACCGGCATCCCCGACGTCGACGTCGTCCTCGACCGCTGGTCGATGCGCACCCCAGGGATCGCCTGATGGCCCAGTCCGCTGTGCCCGCCGCGGTGCGGGCCCTGCACGACCTGCTCGCAGACGGCTGCCCGTGGCCCGACCGGGAACCCGACATCGGCTTCGGGGTCCCCGCCGAGCTCGGCCGAGAGATGGTCATCCTCGGCCCCGTCGACGGCACCGAAGACTGGGCGCAGCTCGGCGCCCGCCGCCGCGACTGCGACTTCGAGATCGGAGTCACCGTCATCGTCCGCTGGCCCGGACACGACGCCCTCGAAGCATGTGACCGTGCGTACGCCCTGTTCGCCGTCATCGAAGACCAGCTCCGCAACCCCGACAACATCGCGCTCGCGCATTCCGCCGGCGTGCTGTGGAACGAGATCGCCCACCCCGCCTCAACCCCCACCGTCGAAGACGAGGGCTACGGGCACGTCATCCAGTCCGCGGTCCGGTTCCGGGCCCGGACCTGAACCATGGAGGTGCGCCCGTGAAGGTGCGCTACATCGGCCCGTTCGAGGGCGGCGTGGAGATCGCCGCCGGCGGACGCATCTGGCAGGCCGAACCCGGCGTCGACGTCGACATCCCCGACGACGTCGCCGCCGGGCTCGTCACGCAGACCGACATCTGGGAGCAGTCCAAGCCGCCGGCCAAGCCGGCAACCAAGAAGGGTGAGCAGCCATGAGCGGATTCCTCGGACAACTCGGCGTCAAGGACGAGGTCACCTACGGCACCCTCGGCACCCCCGACCGGTTCTTCGAGTTCCTCTCCGAGGGCCTCGCAGCGGAGACCGGCCGGGTCGAATCGCCCGGCATCCGGGCCGGGACCCGCGTCCTGCGCTCGGACCGCCGCGTCCCGTACATCAACGGGGTCACCGGCTCGATCGAGCTCGACGTGCTGTCCCTCGGCTGGTCGTGGTGGCTCAAGCACATGCTCGGCACCGTCGCCACCACCGGCCCCGCCGAGACCACCGTCTACACCCACACCGGCACCGTCGGCGACCTCACCGGCGACTTCTTCACCCTGCAGGTCGGTGTCCCCCAGATCGGCGGCGCCACCATCACCCCGAAGACCGTCACCGGCTGCAAGGTGACGTCGTGGGAACTGGCCTGCAAAGCCGGCGAGACGCTCAAGTTCAAGGCCGACATCGACGGCCAGACGCTCGACCACACGACCGGACTCGCGACCGCCAGCTACCCCGCCGCGGTCGAACCGATCACGTTCATCCGTGGCGTCGTCACCGTCGGCGGCACCCAGGTCGACGTCGCCGAGTTCTCCGTCAAGGTCGACAACACGCTCAAGACCGACCGCCGCTACCTGCGCACCAACGCGCTGAAGAAGGAACCGGTCGAGTCCGGGACCCGCAAGGTGTCCGTCGAGCTCAAGTGCGACTTCGAGAACCTCACGCATCAGAACCGGGTGCTGTCGACCACCGCAGCGGGCGCCCAGGCGCAGGTCGTCCTCGTCTGCGAGGGGCTCACCACGATCGGCACCACCCTCAAGCCGAAGGTGACCATCACCGTGCCGGTCGTCATGTTCGACGGCGACACCCCCGCCGTCGGTGGACCCGACGTCGTCGACCAGTCCCTCAAGGGCGTCGGCCTCTACGACGGCACGAACTCGCCGATCAGCGTCGCCTACCAGGCCGCAGCCGCCACCCCCTGATGCCGGCCTATGTGCAGGTGATCGGAGCGAAGGAGATCGCCCGCCAGCTCCGCTCCGCTCACGGCAAGGCCGGAACGAAGGCGCTCCGAGAGGCGCACAAGACGATCGCCAAGCGGCTCGAGGTCGACATCCGCGGCAAGGGCACCCGCCAGCAGCAGAAGGCCGCGAAGGCGATCCTCGGCAAAGCCACCACGCGGTCTGCGGACATCGCGATCCGCAACCTGTCATCGGTGCCGTTCGGGCTCGGCGCCTTCCTCGGAGCGAAGCAATACCGGCAGTTCCCGGCCTGGGTCGGCAACAGCTGGAACATCGACGCCGGCGAAGGCCCCTACGTGATCGCACCGACGATCGCCTCACACCGCCAACAGATCGCCGACATGTTCACCGACGAGCTCCGACGAGCGTTCGACGAGATCGGCCTGGAATGGGAGTAACACGATGGACCTGACGGTCGACCCCGACGACCTCACCTTCGACGAGCTCGAGGAGTTCGAGGAGCTCGTCGGCACCAGCGTCGACGACGCCTTCGGCACCGGTCAGCCCCGAGCGAAGGCGATGAAGGCGCTCGTGTGGATCATGGGTCGCCGGTCGAACCCGGAACTCACCCTCGCCGATGTCGGCGCCATGAAGATCAGCGAGGTGATGCCGGGGGAACTCGACGGCGGGCCCGTCGATCCCGCGCCAGGGTCCGCCAGCAAGCAGTGATCTGCGCCCGGTTCCACATCCCGTGGGACCGGTTCGGGCAACTGACCCTCTACGAGGTCGGTGTGCTCGCCGAGCTGCTCGAGGAAGAACGCAGGGCCGTCGAGCAGCAGTGACGAGGAGGTGACGATGGCGAAGAACGAGATCCGCGTCGCCATCGTCGGAGACGCCTCCCGGCTCGGCCCCGGCCTCGCGAACGCCGAGGGCGACATCTCCCGGTTCTCCCAGCGCATGGAAGCCATCGGAACGAAGATGCGTTCCATCGGCCAGTCGATGACGGTCGGCATCACCTTGCCGGTCCTCGTCGCCGGCGGAGCCGCGTTCAAGATGGCCGCCGACTACGCCGACGCTGTCGGAGCGACCGAAACGGTGTTCACCGACGCGTCGTCCGCGGTGAAGCGCTGGGCTGACACCCTCCCGACCTACTTCGGGATCGCCAAGGACCAGGCGTTGCAGTACGCCAACACGATGGGGTCGCTGCTGATGAACATCGGCGGCATGTCCGAGGACCAGGCCGCGATGACCTCGGCGTCGCTCGTGCAGCTCGCAGGCGACCTCTCCGCCATGTTCGGCGGATCGACCGACACCGCGGTGCAGGCGTTGACCGGGGCGCTGAAGGGCAACAACGCGATGCTCGACAACTACGGCATTGCGGCCAACGACGCCCTCATCAAGCAGAAGGCGCTCACCCTCGGACTGTGGAACGGCACCGGGGAGATGTCGCTGCAGGCGAAGCAGGCAGCGACCCTGGCGCTCATCACCGAGCAGACCGCCAAGGCCCAGGGCCAAGCCGGCCGCGAAGCCAACGGAGCGTCCGGGTCGCTCAAGTCGATGACGACGACGCTGAGGAACCTCGCGATCGACATCGGCACCATGCTGCTGCCCGTCGGCATCAAGCTGCTCGGCTGGGTCAAGGACGGCATTGAGTGGTTCAAGGGCCTCGACAAGGGCGTGCAGAAGATCATCCTGATCGTCGCCGGTCTCGGAGCCGTCATCGGTCCCGTCCTCGTCGTGCTCGGCACCCTCGCCACTGCCATCTCCGCGATCAGCCTCCCCGTACTGCTCGTCGTCGCCGCCATCGCGGCCCTCGTCGCCGGCTTCATCTACCTCTACAAGACCAACGACACCTTCCGGGAATGGGTCGACAAGATCGTCGGGTTCATCCGAGACCAGCTGGTCGCCCAGTTCGAATACGTGCGCGACAACGTGATCCCTGCCCTGGTCGCCGCGTTCGAATGGATGAAGGAGAACGTCGTGCCCGTCGTCGCGGACCTCGCGACGCTGATCGCTACCTGGTGGAAGTTCCTGGCCGAGCGGGTCATCGAGTTCGTTCGCATCGTCCTGCCCGTCTGGCAGTTCTTGTGGAACGCGATCGTGGCCGTGGTCCAGTTCGTGTGGCCGATCGTGCAGCGGATCATCGAGAACGCCCTCGCGATCATCGGTGGCGTCATCCGCTTCGCGACCGCTGTCCTCAAGGGCGACTGGGGTCGAGCGTGGGACATCATCGTCGGCGCCGCCCGGGTGGCGTGGGAGTGGATCAAAGGCGTCGTTTCCGCCGGTGTGCAAGGTGTCGTCGGGTTCGTGGCCGGGCTCCCGGGACGGATCACCGGCTTCTTCGCCGGGGCCTGGTCGTGGTTGCTCGACGCCGGCCGGGCGATCATCGGCGGCCTTCTCAACGGCATCAAGGAGAAGTTCGAAGCCGTCAAGAGCTTCGTTGGCGGGATCGGCTCGTGGATCAAGGACCACAAGGGTCCGATCGACGTCGACCGCCGGCTCCTCATCCCTGAAGGCGCTGCGATCATGGCCGGTCTCGCCCAGGGCATGAAGGTCGGGCTGGCGGACGTGAACCGGGTCGTGTCCGGCGTCGCACCCAGCATCTCCGCCGGCGTCGGCTCCGCCGGCGGCGGACCAACCGGGGGGGCAGTGTCGTCGCCGGTCACGGTGAACGTGACGTTCGCCGGTCCGGTGGCAGCGGACTCGATCTCGTGGGTGGCCGAGCAGGTCGAGACCGCGGTCGCGAAGGGTGTCCGGTTCCCGCGGTTGGCGCGGAGCATGGCGTGAGCTTCGACCGGGTCGCGGTCACCGTCGAGATGGCGTTCGGGTTCGGGCCCGGGTCCAGTCCCGCCGCCGGTGACTGGGTAGACCTGTCGGACTGGGTGGACCTCGACTCGTCGTCACCGGCGATCGTCGCGACGTCGGGACGCGACACGGTGCGGGCCATCCGTCCCGGGTCGCTGTCGTTGACGCTCGACAACTCGACGGGCCGGTTCAACCCGCGGAACCCGAGCGGCCCGTACTACGGCGACCTGAACAACGGGACTCCGGTGCGGGTGCGGGTCACGCACAACTCGACGACCACGACCCGCTGGTCAGGCTTCGTCGACTCCGGCTGGCCGCAGCAGCTGACAGCGCGGCTGCCGGTCGTGACCGTCACCGCACAGGACGTCCTCGGTGTGCTCGCCGAGGGTGCCGCGCCCGACACGGCGTTCGACGCCCAGGTCGCGGCCGGTGTCGCTCCGACGCACTGGTGGCGGCCCGGTGAGGGCGGCTGGACCGACAAGATGACGTCGATCACGTCGCGGCACACCGGCGGGTTCGAGTCGTTCTCCGCCGGGCAGACACCGTTCGGGCCGGTCATCGACGGTGATGCGCAGACATGGGGGCAGACCGACGCTGACGGCTACGGCGTCGTCGTCGACGCCGGCTCGAAGATCGACCTGACATCCCGGCAGATCATCTCGATGTGGGTGCAGCTGCCCGGCCCGGAGGACCGACAGCTGCACTACCTCGGCAGCCCCGCCCCGCTGTGGCTGCTCACCCAGTGCATCAACGCTCCGGGCGCCCCGGGCGACGTGATGTGTCTCATCGTGCAGATCGCCGCCACCGGCGCTCTCGTCTTCGTCGATGACCGCCACACCGGCGCCGCCTCACCGACGGCCCGCCTGTGGGGCTCCACCGACGTCGGTGGTGTCGACCGGGCGTGGCTCGGAGCGGACGGCACCGTGCACCACGTCGCCGTCGCGCTCAACACAGCGGCGCAGGAACCGTTGCTGTGGGTCGACGGGGTGCCCGTCGACCTCATGTTGGGCTCATCTCTGTCCGGGGCGCGGGCAGCGACGCTCACCGACTTGTTCATCGGCCAGGGCAACGACCCCTCGGCGGTGCCCTATCAGGGTGTGATCGACCACGTCATGGTGTTCGAGGACTTCGGCTCAGGAGCCTTCGCCGCTCCGGGAGCGAACCCGACCGAAGACGCGTTCGTCGCCGCGCTGTACGAGGCGGGTCGCGTCGCGTGGGCGGGCGACTCGCTGGACGAACGCCTGGACCACGTCGTGACCGCCATGGGGCTCGCCGCGGACACCGGCACGTTCGACCCGTCCGGCGTCACCACCCTCCAGGGGTATCGGGCCGGTGACGTCGCCGGTCTCCTGCAGACGGTCGAGGACACCGAACAGGGCCGCATCTGGGTCGACCGCGACGGCGACCTCCGATTCTCGAAACGCACGTGGGCGTGGGACGACACCGTGTCCACCACCGTGCAGATGACGTTCTCCGATGATCCGACCCTGCTGGCCGGCGGCGCCCAGGAGATGGCTGAGACCGGGACCGTCATCGTCGACGACCCGCTCGCCGTCACGAACGTCGCCGCGGTCAACTCGACGTACGGCCGCCAGCAGACCGCCGAGAACACCGCGTCGGTCGCCGCGTTCGGGCGCCGTAACGCGGTGCAGCTGTCGGGGCTGCTGCACCCGACCGACAAGCAGTCGCTCGCCATCGCCGAGTGGATCGTCGCGTCGCAGGGGACTGCGACCCCGCAGGTCCGCCAGATCTCGTTCCGGGTCGAGAACAACCCGACGGTCCTCGCCCCGTTCGCCCGGGCCGTGGAGCCGGGATGGCTGGTGCGGGTGCACAAGAAGGCGGCGAGCGGCCAGGACCTCGACGTCACCGCGCACGTCATCGGCGTCACCCACACCTGGATGTTCACCGGCTGGATGGTGACCCTCACCCTCGACGCCACCCGCGCCGGGTGGTCGTGGTTCAAGTGGGGGACGTCCACGTGGGGCGGCTCGGCCGCCTGGTCGTTCTGAGGAGATCGAGATGACCACACCGTTCGTCGACCCCCAATCGCTGCACAACCCGGCCACCGGCACGTCACCGCCGGCGTCGTGGGGCGACGCAGTGCGTGACGGCGTCGTGTTCTGCGCGACGCCGCCGTCGTGTCGAGCGAACCGGACGACGACCCAGTCGATTGCCGACCTCACCGCGACTGCCGTGTCGTTCACCGCTGCGGACTCGTGGGACACTGACAGCTTCCATTCGACGGTGTCGAACCCGTCGCGGCTCACGGTGCCGTCCGGCCTCGGCGGCAAGTACCTGATCGTCGCGTCGGTGAGCTGGGCGAACAACTCGACGGGGTGGAGGGACCTGTCGATCCGAGCGAACGGTTCCAGCGGCCTCGCCACCGCGCGCGTCGGCACTGGCGCCGCGAACCCGTACCCGATCTCCACCATGTCCACGGTCGAGCAGCTCGCCGCCGGGACCTACATCGAGGTCATCGCCTGGCAGAACTCCGGTGCCGCCCTCGACGTCACCGATGTCGCGACCCGCGTCGCGCTCATCGCGCTCGCGACCACCTCCGGGCTCGGCATCGTCACCGCTCTCGCTCTCGACCTGTCGATGGGCCATCAGTTCTGGCAGGTCGGCCAGGCCGCTCTGATCGTCGTCGTCTGCTTCGCCCTGCTCGTCTCCCCGCTGCGCGACGACACCGTCCACTGATGGCAGCGGACCCGATCGTCTACTTGGCCGGCGCCGCCCTCGTGCTCATCGGCAGCCTCGCCGCGGTGCGCGGCACTCAACGCGGCAAGGAGGCCGACACCGCCATCGCCTTGTCGGCCGAGATGCGTGAGTGGGCTGACGATCTGCGCCAGGCGGAGCAGACGTGTCGCACCGAGCTCGAGAAGGTGCGGGCCGAGGTCGATCGGCTGCGCGGTCTGCTGGTCGAGACACGAGACGAGCTCGACTCGACCCGCGCTGAAGTGCGCAAGCTGAGAGCGGAGGTGCAGCGGTGAAGGTCCCCGGCATCCCGTTCGATCCCGGCAAGCACCCGCAGGGGCCGCTCGCTCCGACGGCGATCGTTCTGCACCGCACGTACGGGGCGTTCGGCAAGGACGGCTACCGGTCCGCCTACGCGATCGGCAAGAACGGCCGAGCCGGCGTCGGCATCGGGTTCCACTTCCTGATCGGCAAGAACGCCGGGCAGGTCGTCCAGTTCTACGACACCGCAACCGAGGCCGCGCACGCCAAGGGGGCCAACTCGTGGGCGGTCGGCATCGAGTTCGACG
This sequence comes from Acidimicrobiales bacterium, assembly GCA_016716005.1. Classification (NCBI taxonomy): domain Bacteria; kingdom Bacillati; phylum Actinomycetota; class Acidimicrobiia; order Acidimicrobiales; species Acidimicrobiales bacterium. The sequence continues at coordinate 256 of JADJXE010000007.1, read as the reverse complement.
GCGTCAACGAGGACGTCCTCACCGACTGGCAGGTCGACCAGGCCGCCTGGATCATCGCCGCGGTCTGCGACGCGCACCGCATCCCCCGCATCTACACGACCGCAGGTGTTCGGCGACGCGTCGCCGGATGCCTGCCTCACGCCCTCGTCCCCGGCTCCGACCACACCGACGCCGTCACCGTCGCCGACTGGACCCGGATCGCCGCGCACTGGACCGGTGCAGCCACCCCCGCCACCACAGAGGAGGACGCCATGAC
>JADJXE010000006.1 GCA_016716005.1 Acidimicrobiales bacterium | reverse complement strand
GGCCAGCGGCAGGGCGCCGGCCAGCAGCTCGCCGAACACCTCAGCCAGCGACCCGACCAGCGGGACGCCGGTACGGATCACCCCGAGGAGAGGGTCGAGGATCGGCCCGCCCGCAGCCTCCAAGAGGTTGCCGATCTCCTCGCGGACGGCGCCGAACTGGGCGCGGACGTTGTCGATGCCGGCGGCCACGTTGCCGGCGACGCCTTCCGGGCCGAGCCGCTCGAGGGCGAGCGCGGCGCCGGCCGTGGACCGCTCGACCAGGGTCAGCTCGGCGGCTGTGGCCTTGCCGGTGTCGGCCAGGGCGCGGGCTTCGATCTCGGCGGCGTTGAGCGACAGGCCGTAGCCGGCGGCGAATCGGCCGCCTCGGGCCAGGGCGGTGGTGAGCCCTTCGGCGACCTGACCGAGGTCGCCGAGGCCGGGGTTGAGAGCGACCGCGTTCGCGGAGAGGGCGAGGATCTGGTCGGTGAGCTGCGCGGCCTGAGGTCCGGCCTGCCCGGCCGCCGTCGCCAGCTGGAAGATGCGGGCGGCGGCGAGCTGGGCGGCTTCGTCCGACCCGCCGAGCTGGTTGGCGAGGACACCGAGGTCGACGTTGAGCCCTGCCACGTCGATCTGTTGCACCTGGGCGCCGAACTCGCCGACGACGAGGTTGAAGGTCTCCTGGGCGCTGCGGGCGTCGATGGCCTGCGAGGCCAGCGCGCCGCCCGCGACGGCGAACGCGGCGGCAGCCCACGCGCGCGGCGAGGGCCGCCCGCTCCTTAGGCGGCGGCGGTGAGCCCGGACAGGAGTCGCCGGTTCGCGGCGCCAGCGCGGCGCCCAGGATGACGGCAGCCGAGTAGTCCTGCGTCTCCCCCGTGGGCAGCACCCCGGCGGCCGGCGCTTCGATGGTCGCCTCGACGGTCGCGTGGAACGGGTCGGCCAACGCCGCTTCGGCCTGCTGGCGGAGCGCCTCCTCGTCGATGTCGGCGGAGACCGGCACTTCCACGCTGCCGCTCACCTGGCCGACGGCCGCAGCCGATTCTCGCGGAACAGGTCGGCGGCCGCCCCCAGGTCGCCGGTGAACCCTTCCAGGTCCGCCGGCCAGGCTGTCGGCCAGCGACTCGCCCACCGCGGTGACCGCCGAGGCCAGGCGGGCCTCCAACCGGTCCACCTCCTCGAGCGCGTCGGAGATGTCGAGAGCGAGGACCTCTTCGACCGGCATCGTCGTTCAGGATGGCGACGGCCGACGCGACCGGGTGGGCAGACCCCCGCTGAGGCGGCGGTGCGCGTCCGTGGGCTCGGGGCGGGGTGCGGGGGCCCGGCCCTTGGCGGCGAGGAGACGCTGGCGGATCAGCGTCCGGTCGTCGCCGGCGGCGTGCGGGCGGGGCTCGAGGTCGAGCATGGCCGCGACCTGCCACATCTGGCAGGCGTCCAGCTGGGCGGCGGTCACCCCCAGGCCGAAGGCGGCCCGGTAGAGGGGGCGGAGCAGGCTGCGGGTCGTGGCCGGCTGGGAGGGCACCTGGCCGGGGGTCAGGTGCCAGAAGCTTCCGGGCAGGTCTGCCAGTGGCGCAGGAGCCGGGCGATGGCGGTCTCGTCGGTGGCCATCCACACGGCCGGCTCGCGCAGCTCGTCGCCGCCCAGCAGCCACACGGTGTGGGCCCACCAGTCGGTGCGGCCCGTGCGGATCCGCTCCTGCAGGGTGCGGCCGGCTCGCCGTTGGGAGAGCACGACGTCGGGGTCGGTGAGGTCTTGGGTGTCGGCGTCGCGTGCGGCGGCCAGGGCGGCGGCGGTGAGGTCGTCGTTCCAGGCGAAGGTGCGGTCGCGCAGCTCGGCGAACTCGCCGAGGGTGGGGATCCGCAGCCGCCAGGTGCGCCCGTCGGGATGGTGGACGGCGGCGGAGCCGTCGCCGTTGAGGGCGAGGCCCGCCTGGGGGTTGGTGTCGGCCATGACCGCCGAGCATGAGCCGACGTGCTCGACGATGGTTGGCAGGGTCAGGTGATGGTGAGGGTGCAGCCGACGGTGACGGCCACCAGGCCGCCCTGGGGGCTGGTGGTGCGCACGCCGGGCTGCCAGTCGACGTGCTGGCAGCCCAGCGACGGCACGGACGGGAACAGGCTGCCGGCCGACCACTGGCGGGTGAGGCGCGACCAGACGGCCCACACGTCGACGGCCTGGCGGGACCTTTCGCCGTCGAGGGTGAGGCCGTCGGGGGTGGGGGCGGTGCTCGAGCAGCGGACCACCGCGCCCCGCAGCGCCACCTGGGGGACGACCACACGGCCCACCTTCGCCGGCCCGGCTGGGTCTTGGGGTGACCGATTCGACCCACGTGACGACCTGTTCGCAGGTGTGGGCGGGCAGCCCCGCGGATAGCGGCTGAGGGCGCTTCCGCTGGCGCCGGGCGTGTCGAGCGCGTCGACGAGGGCGTCGAGGAGGTCGTGGGCGAGCAGGTCGAGGACGTCCACCGGGATCGCCATCAGGGCCTCCAGGCGTCGGTGAGCCAGCCGGCCCAGCCGTCGGCGAGCAGCCCGTGGAACTCGTCGGCGGCCCGGTCGGTGACGCCGGCCCGGCCGGGGAGCACGAGGAGGGTGCGGCCCCGCCGCACCGCGATCGGCTCGCTGCCGTCGGGGCCGGTGGGGTCGAGGGTGACGGCGGCGCGCAGGGGGCCGGCGGGCCTGGCGGTCACGTCGGCGGGGAGGGTGCGGCACAGGCAGCCGGTGTGGTCCTGCGGGGCGAAGTGGCCGCCGACCTGTTCGGCGTCGGTGGCTGCGGTGGCCAGGGCGGGGTCGTCGCTGCCGGCGTGCACGCAGCCGTCCAGCGCCACGTGCGGGGGGAACGGGGGTCGGGGGTCCTGGCCGTAGTCCCAGCGGGCGAGCTCGGGGCGGTGGTCGCGGACGGCTTGGGTGGCGGCGTCGGCGGCGGCGGGGACGGCCCGTTCGGCCACGGAGCGGATCCGCTCGCGCAGTTCGGAGGCGTCGGCCATCACCCGGTGAGGGTCGCGGCCCACGCGGCGACGGCGGTGGCAGCCCGCTCCGGGGCCCGGCCGTCGATCCACGTCCAGCAGCGCTGGGCCATCCGCTGGTAGGCGGCTTCGCAGTGCCCGCTGAGCGCCTGGTCGAGCGCGGCGGGCAGCTCGGCGGGTGTGGCGGCGTGGGGGATGCCGTCGAGCGCCCACGTGAAGCGGGGCGGCGCCTGCGACGGGGGCCACGCCGGGTTGTCGACCCACACGACGGGGACGCCGCACGCTGCGGCCAGGAACGCCGAGGTGGTGTTGTCGGCGATCCACACCGTCGCCCGGCTGATGGCGGCGGCCAGGTCGTCGACGTGGGGAACCCGGGCCGCGGCAAGGGCGCCGTCGACGTGGGGTCGGGCGCGGGATGCGTGGCCATGCCGTGCGGGTCCGGCGACGTGGAGGTGGTTCCGCCAGGCGGGCCACGCCCAGCCGGCCTCGCGGGCGACCCGGCACGGCCAGTGGAACGACCACACGGGCCCCACCGGCCGGCGTTCGACGCCCAGCAGGGCGGGCAGGAGGAGGCCGCCGACGACCGCGGTGGTGCAGGCCGGGTAGCGGGCCTGCCACCGGTCGGCCACCTCTCGGCGGGGGCACAGGTGCAGGCCGTGGGGGTCGTGTCGGCTGCCGCCCGGATAGCAGGGGTGGCCGGGGATCGTCGGGTAGGTCTGGCCGGCGCCATGGTCGACCAGGATGCGGCGGCGCCGGTCGACCAGGCGGCTGTCGGCCCATCCGGCGACCAGCACCGGCCCGCCGCTCGAGGCGGGGCGGCCGACGGTCACCTCCAGGTCGGCGACGCACGGGTGGGAGGCCAGGCGGCGGGGGACGTGCAGCCGGCCCCGCAGCCGGCCGGGGAGGGCCCGCCACACGGCGGCCACGTGGGCCAGGTAGTGGGGTTCGCTCGCCCACCCGTCGACGGTCACGGCGGGGTGAGCAGGTCGCGCCAGGCGGGCAGCAGCCTCGCCCACGAGGCCGTTCGGGCCCAGCCGAGGGCGGCCCGCCGGGTGGCCTCCAGCAGGTCGCGGTCAGCGTCGAGGGTGTCGAGGGCGGCGGCGAGCCCGGCCGGGTCGACGGTGTGGACGTCGACGCGGCCGCCCTTCATCGGCACCGCCCGCCGGGCGACCCGGAGAGCGACCGGCCGGGCGTGGGGCAGGGCGGCGTAGGGGTCGTGGGCGCCGACGAGCAGTCCCATCCCCACCGCCGAGGCCTCCTGGGCGGGCAGGGGACAGGCCGCCGTAGCGGCGGGGTGGGCGAGCACGTGGCCGGCCGGGCCACTCCCGCCAGTCGCCGCCTCGGCCATGCAGGTGACGGGCACCCGGCCCGATGCGGGCGGCCAGGGCCGCTGGGGTTGCGCACCACCACCCGCACGTCACCCGCACCCGACGGAGGGCGGCACGGAAGGTGCCGGCGCCGGCCCGGTCGGCCATCGCCGGCGCGTCTTGGAACACCACGACGAGCGGCCCGCCTGCCGATGGGAGCGGCTCGCACATCATGTCGGAGGGCGCCGGGACGGGCACAAGCCACGACCCGACCGGCTGCCGCCAGGCTGTGGGGACGGCGAGCCGGTCGGCCCGGTCGGTGGTGAGCTCGGGCATCGAGTGGAGCACCCCGAACGTGTCCGGCTTGGCCCCGTACCAGCATTCGGCCGACCACACGGCGTCGCAGCGGGCGAGCCGGCCGAGCGCCTCGGAGGTGAGGGTGGGGCCGTCGACGACCAGCGCGTCGGGGAACGCCCTGCGCTGGCAGGGGCCGCGGCCGGCGGGGCCCAGGTCGACGAGCACCGTGACGTCCGGCTGCAGGTGCGAGCAGGCTTCGCCGGTCATGGTGGCCAGCCCGCCCCGGTCGCCTCGCACGATCAGCCCGAGCGTCATGGCGCCGCCCGCAGGTGGGGGTGCAGCTCGGCGAGCCGGTCGAGCAGGCCGCGGATGCGGTGGTGGTAGGTGTGGTGGGCGAGGGTGTGCTCCCGGGCTGCTGTGGCGATGGCGTGGCGTCGCTCGGCCATCTCGGGGCGGGCCCACTCGTCGACGAGGCGGAACACCTGGTCCAGCTGGCCGGGCTGGTAGGCGACGAAGTGCACGCCCGGCTGGTAGTGCTCCCTCGATCCCGGGGGCGCCGGGGCGATCAGGAAGGCGCCCCGGCCCAACAGCTCGGGGTAGCGGTCCGACCAGTAGCGGGCGTGGCCGGGGAGCATGAGGGTGTCGCCCACGACGACGTCGACCGAGGCGCACCAGTCCGACAGGTCCTGGAGGCCGCACGGTGAGCCCGTCGCCGGCCCGCTGGTAGCCGCGGCGGTAGCGGCGGGCGAGGCCGTCGGTGAGTCTGCGCCGCCACCGCCACTCCGGGTGGTAGCGCTTCGACGACCCGACGAACCCGACCCGGCCCCGGTACTGGCTGCGGGGGCTGCCGAGGGTGGCGTGGGGGGCGTGCACGGCCGGGGGGAACCAGTGGTGGTCGATCCCGGCGGCGGCGAACCGTCGGGCCGAGGCGGGGTCGCCGTCGGCGGTGAACACGTGCTGGGTGGCCCAGAACGGGTCGCCGCCGATGCTGCGCTGGCGGGCCAGCCCCCAGTACAGGTCGAGGTGCACCGACACGGTGACGCAGCCCCGCCCGGCGATCCGCCCCAGCGCGGCCAGGCCGGCCGGGCGGGGGTGGATGCTCCACGTTCGGGTGTACCAGCACACGTCGGCCGTCGCGGCGGCGGCTTCGACGGACCGCCAGGTCTGCTCGTCCTCCTGGAGGCGCACCACCCGATGGCCGAGATCGACGAGCACGTCGGCCCAGGCGACCTCGCTGCAGTAGGGGGCGGAAGTTGCCGACCAGGCAGACGCTCAGCGGCCGGCAGCCCGGGTCGGTCACGACCCGCCCGGCCCCCCGGCCCGCCGCACCTGCGGGCCCACGTCCGGGGACAGCACCGCTGCGGGCTGCGCCAGCCCGTGGGGTTGAGCGCGGCCGAGGAAGGCGTCGACGGCCAGCAGGCCGGTGCGGCCGTCGCCCAGCAGGCTCGTCAGGTCGGTCAGCTGGAGGGTGACGCCTTGGCGGGCCAGGGCGGTGACCCGCGGGTCGAGGGCGCAGTCCCCGCCGGCGCATCCCTGGCCAGCTCGCCGGCCAGGGCCACCGCGGCCAGCACCCCGGCGGCGGGGGGGCGCACCCCCCACGTGAACGTGACCTCCCACGTGCCCGGCTCCGAGGCGGGGAGGGTGAGGTCCTGGCTGGCCGGCCATCCCGGCCGGGAGCCGTCCGGGTCCTCGAGGCGCACGAGCCAGCGGCGGTCGTCGAGGCGGTAGAGGCTGTCGTCGAGCGTGGCGCCGTCGACGACGACCTCGACGACGTCGACCACCGGGTAGACGCCCAGGCCGACCTGCGACGGGCCCGGCCCGCCGCCACGGCGAGTGGGGGTGGTCGCACCAGCCGCCTTCGACGGCCCACCCCCAGGTGGGGTCCCAGCCGTCGGGGGCGAGCCAGCGGCCGCCCCGCTTCTGCTGGGCGCACGGCCGGACGGTGGTCTGGCAGACCCCGCCGAACTGGCGGCCCGACAGGGCCCACAGCAGCTCGGACGCGGCTTGGGCGCAGTCGTCGAGCAGACCGACGGGCGGGTCGGGGGGTGCCGCAGCCGTCCAGGTCGGCGGCGGTGATCCACGGCTCGCACGGCCTGGGCGTCACCGGAGCCATGGACGCTCAGGACCCGACGACCGCGCCCAGCCCGTCGGTGACCGCCGGCAGCGGGTTCTCGTCCAGGAACCAGGCGTAGGGGCCGGTGATGTAGAAGGGCAGGTCGGCGTTGGCTGGGCCGTCGCCGAAGGTGGGGTTGGCCGACGACGAGCCGGTGACCGGGACGACCAGCACGCCCTCCTCGATGGTGAACTGGCCCATGGTGAACTGGCACTTGGGGAACACCCAGTGGACGTACACCGAGTCGTCGTCGGACGACACCGACGGGGCGTCGCCCTCGTAGGGACCGACCACACCTCCAGCGACCTTGGGGATGTCGGCGTTGCCGTCGGGCCGGTCCACGCCGATGGCCTGGCCGCCGTCGGTGATGAGGGTGCCGCCGGCGATCAGCCACAGCAGCTCCGAGTCGAGCTGGCACAGGTTCATGGACACGCCGGCCCGCTTGAGCCGGTCGGGGGCCTTGTAGTTGAGGCAGATGGCGCCCGAGCCGTTCTTCTGGATGACCTCGGCGCCGGCCTCGACCTCCTCGCTGACCTGCACGGAGATGAGGGCGTCGGTGACGAGCAGGCTGTCGGCGCCGGCGTCGGGGGCGCCGGCGTCGGTGAGGCGCATGGCCCGGAGGCGCACAGCCTGGATGGAGGAGACCTTGTCGGTGGTGATGGCCATGGCGGCTGCTCCTGTTGCGAGTGGGGGTCGCGGTCGGAGGCTCGCCACCGCAG
>JADJXE010000005.1 GCA_016716005.1 Acidimicrobiales bacterium | reverse complement strand
GGTCGATCACTTCCGGCGGAACCCGGCCTGCAAGCTGCTCGGCGTGACGGCCACGCCGAAGCGGGCCGACGAGCTGGCGATGGGCCAGGTCTTCGAGTCGGCGGCGTTCGACATGGGCATCGAGGCCGCCATCGACGCCGGCTGGCTGGTGCCGGTGCGGCAGCGGGCGGTGGTCGTCGAGGGGCTGGACTTCAGCGGCGTCAAGAGCGTCGCCGGCGACCTGTCGGCCGACGAGGTCGAGCGGATCGTCGCGCAGGAGAAGGTGCTCCACCAGATGGCCGCGCCGACGGTGCAGATCGTCGGCGACCTGCCCACCCTGGTCTTCTGCGCGTCCGTCAGCCACGCCCGGCTGATGGCCGAGGTGCTCAACCGCTACAAGCCGCAGTCGGCCCTGTCGCTGGACGGCACGACGCCGACCGAGGACCGCCGGCGGGTGGTGGACCGCTTCCGCGCCGGCGACCTGCAGTTCCTGTGCAACTGCGGGCTGTTCCTCGAGGGCTTCGACGCGCCGGCCACGGCGGCGGTGGTGATGGGGCGGCCGACCAAGTCGCTGGCCCTCTACACCCAGATTCTCGGCCGCGGCACGCGGCCCCTGCCCGGCGTGGTGGACGGGCTGGACGCGCCCGAGGCCCGCCGCGAAGCGATCCGCGGCAGCGCCAAGCCGGCCATGACGGTGCTGGACTTCGTGGGCAACTCCGGGCGGCACAAGATCGTGTCGGCGGCCGACCTGCTGGGGGGCAGGTACGCCGAGCCGGTGCGGCAGTACGCCCGCCGGGTGGCCGCCGACCGCGGCGAGGCGGCCGTGCCGCAGGACGTCGCCGCCGACCTCGAACAGGCCACCGACGAGCTGGCCGTGCTGCAGATGTGGCGCGAGCTGAAGCGGCGCGAGGCGGTCAAGGCGCGGGCCGAGTTCCACGCCCGCCAGGTGTCGCCGTTCGCCGGCGGCGGGGCCGCCTTTACCCAGGCGGCCGACGCCCCGCGCGGCGACCCGCCGACCGACAAGCAGGTGTGGTATCTGGTGCGGCGGCTGGGCTGGAGGCCCGAGGCCGCCCGCGGGCTGAACAAGCGGCAGGCGTCGGCGGTGATCTCCAAGGCCAGGGAGGCGTGACCGTGGACCGGCTCAGCGTCGAACAGATCGTCGAGGTGTGCCGCGACTTCGGCGTCGAGGTCTGCCCCGGCCCCGGCGGCGGCGGGGTGCTGCGGGGCTGGACGTCCCGGCTGCCGCCCCAGCTGCTGGAGGTGGTCCGCCGCTGGCGGCGGGACGACCTGCGGAAAGCCCTGCCGTCGCCGGGGGACGGGCCGGAGCCGCCGGCGGCCGAGCCGCCGCCCGAGCCGGCCGCCGGCGGCACGGAGTTCCTGTGGCGCACCGGCCACCGCTACCTGCGGCCCGCCGACGGCCCGCCGGTGGTGCCGGCCGGGGCGTGGTGGCGGCGCCCGCAGGGGGCGGCCGGCTGGCAGGTCATCGAGGAGGAGGCGCATGTGGCCCGCGTCGGTGCTGAGTCGCTTTTCCGCGGTGAGCACCTGCCGCCGGGCGAGCACCTGGCGGGCCAGGTGCCCGGCGCACGACGACCGGACGCCCAGCCTGCAGATCTGGCTCGGCGACAACGGGGCGTTGCTGATGCGGTGCTTCAGCCGGGCGGCGGGGTGTACGCTGCCGGCGATCCTTTCGGCGGCGGGGCTGACCATGAGTGACCTGTTCCCGCCCGAGCTGCGCAACACCGGCCCCTACCGCACGGCGGGCCGCACGGCCGACCGGCCCGCCCGCCGGGTGGTCGAGACCTACGACTACCTCGACGAGGCCGGCGAGCTGCTCTACCAGGTCTGCCGCACCGACCCCAAGGGTTTTTTTCAGCGGCGGCCCGACGGCCGGGGCGGCTGGGCCACCGGCCTGGGCGAGGTCCGGCGGGTGCTCTACCGGCTGCCCGAGCTGCTCGCCCGCCCGGCCTGGCCGGTGCTGCTGGTCGAGGGCGAGCGCGACGTCCACGCCCTGGAGGCGGTCGGGCTGCTGGCGACGACGGCGGCGATGGGCGCCGGCAACTGGCTCGACGACTACGCCCGCAGCCTGCGCGGCCGGCGGGTGGTGATCCTGCCCGACAACGACTCGCCGGGCCGCGCCCACGCCGAGCGGGCGGCCGGCTCGCTGCTGGTCGCCCGCGCCGAGTCGGTGCGCGTCGTCGAGCTGCCGGGGCTGCCCGACAAGGGGGACGTGCGCGACTGGCTGGCCACGCACACCAGGGAGGAGCTGATTGCCGCGATCAGGGCCGTGCCGGAATTCCGGCTACTGGCCGCCGTGACGTCCTGAGCGACCGCACATAGCCCACCCGTTCGGGCGACCGGCGTGGCCACCGAGCCGAATTCGGAGGTTGACCCCCGCGGGGGGGGCGAGAAGTACCCCGCGCGACCGACCCGAGGAGAGGCCAGGCGGCCCGATCACGGAGTCGGCGACCAGCAGCGGCCAAGCGACCGGGGCGGTGGTGCCCCGGCGGCAAGGCCACCCCCGCGGCGGACGCGGGGCCAGCGGGCGCCCGAGGGCGCCACCGGCGGGCAGACGGCAGGCACCCGGCGGGCTGGCGGCGGCGAAGGGGCGGCGGGCAACCGCCGGGTGCGAACCGCTGGGCAACGAACGCAGCACCGTACGCGCGAACGGCCCGGCCACACCGGACGCAAGCGGCAGTAGCCACGGACGCCCGACAGGAGGCGCCGGGGATACTGCGCCCCGACCTGCCGCCCGGCCGCAGGCCCGCGGCGGGCGACCTTTGCGGCGGGACCAGGTGATGCGGGGAGGTCGAGCGATGAGGGCTGTCGCCAAGGCGCCGTGCCTGCTGTGCCGGGCCAAGCCGGCTAGCCGGCCGCGCGGGCTGTGCTGGGTGTGCTACTACCGGCGGCGGGCCGAGACGACGGTACTCGACTCGCCGCACGCCCGGCGGGGCGTCGGGCTGGGGGGCGGGCGCCGGCCGGCGGCCGAGCCGACCGCCCACCCGCCCGGCTCGGCGGGCAAGGTCGAGGTGATGGCGGAACGGGCGGCGCGGGGCGAGGGAATCTTCCACCCGGACGACGCCGGGTGGGCAACGACGACGGAGGGCTGAGCGATGACGAGTCTCAGGAACCTGACGGACCCGGCGGCGATCCTGGCGGACGCCCTGGGGGTGGCCGCCGCCGAGCGGGACGGCCGGACGACGGCCGACCTGGCGTGGCAGGCGGCCCGGCGGATCGAGGAGCTGGAGGCCAGCGTCTCCCGGCTGGCGGCGCGGGTGATCGTGCAGGGCGACCTGCTGTCCATGCGTGGCGAAAGGAGCTGCGGGCGATGACCGAGGAGCAGGCGCGACTGGTGACGGACAACCTCGCCCTGGCCCGCTGGGCGGCGCGGCGGTGGCACCGCGGGCGGGTGGCCCGGCGGGTCGGGCTGGACGACGCCGAGGCGGCGGCTGTGCTGGGCCTGGTCGAGGCGGCGATCCGCTTCGACCCCTCACGCGGGGTGCGGTTCAGCACCCTGGCGACCCACTACTGCCGGGCGCGGATCCAGGACGCCGCGGCCAGGGGCGGGGCGGTGACGGTGCCGCACACCCTGCCGCCGCGGGCGACCCGGGCGACCGTCGCCGCGCGGGGCGCGGCGCTGGCGGCGCCGGCCCGGCTGGGGCTGCCGGCGGTGCGGGGCACGCTGGTCGCCAGGGGCGAGGCCGACACCGAGGAGGGCCGGCGGGCCGAGGCGGCGGCGGTGCTCGCCCCGCTGCTCCGCGGGCTGACGCCGCGGGAACGGGAGGTGCTGCGGCTGCGGGCCGCGGGCGCCTCGCTGGCCGAGGCGGGGCGGCGGCTGGGGGTGACGGCGGGGCGGGTGTGGCAGATCGAGGCGCGGGCCTTGGCCAAGGCCCGGCGGGCCGCCGGGGTCCAGGCGGAAGGGGGTGTCCGGTGGCGGTGAGCGGGACGACGGCGGGGATCCTGACGACGGGCGACCTGGCGCGGGCGCTGATGGTGGCGCCCAGGACGGTCGTCAAGTGGATCGACTCGGGCAGGCTGCCGGGCTGGCGGCTGCCGGGGTCGCTGGACCGGCGGGTGCTGGCCCGCGACGCGGCCCGGTTCGCGGCCGAGGCGGGGATGCCGCCCGAGGTGATCCGCGGGCTGCTGCTGGCCGGCGGGGCCAGGGGCGTGCTGCTGGCGTCGCCGCTCGCCGACGGGGCGGCCCGGCTGGGCGACGCCCTGGGGCCGGCGTGGCACGTCTCCTCGGGGGCCGACGCCTTCGAGGCGGGCGCCGCCCTGGCGTCGCTGGGGCGGGCGGTGGCGGCGGCGGTCGCGTGGGGCGGCTGCGGGCTGCACCTGCCCGAGCTGGGCGACCGGGTGCGGCGGGCCGGCCCCGACGCCCTGCTGGTCGCGGTCGGGGCTGGGGATCTGGCGGTGGAGCTGGCCGCGGCAGGGTGGCTGACGCTGCCGGCCGACGCCGGCTGGGGGAGAATTGCGAACACCATACGGGAGGGGGTGCGGTGATGGGCAGGCGTGAGATCGAGACGACGACGAAGCGGGTGGTGCAGACCTGCGACCTGTGCGACCGCGATCTGGGCGGGATCAGCCCGGAGCGGTGCCTGGTGTGCGGCCGGGAGGCGGGCTACTGCTGCTCGACGCTGCGGCTGTGCTACGACGCCCGCCGCCCCGGCATGATCGACCTGGCCCTGCGGGTCTGCCGCGACTGCGAGCTGGCCGGGCGGGAGGAGCCGACGCCGCCGCTGGAGGTGATCGCCGCGGCGGTCAAGAAGGCGGACGGGGTGATCGGCGCGGCGTTGGGCCTGTGGCGGAAGGGGTCGCAGGAGTGGCGGCGGAGGAAAGGGGGTGTCGGGTGAGCGGCGAGGACTATCAGACCTGCACGCTGGTCCTGGCGGACGGGCGGCGGGTGACCTACACCGGGCCGGTGCAGGTCGAGGACGTGTCGGCGGCGCGGGTGGTGGGGGTCGAGATCAGCACCTCGCGGCGGCTGCCGCCGGGGGCGGCGTGGGAAAGGGTGGTGCGTGATGCAGCCGCAACGGAAGCGGGCGTCGAAGGCCACGGCGGCGGGCGAAGAGGCTGGCCTGGACAGGGCGGACGTTGAGCACATCCTCGGGACGTTCCGCGAGGACGGGGAGGTCACCAAGAAGGGGACGTTCGAGACGATCCTGGACCTGTTCGACCGGATGGACTTCCAGGGGGCCGACTATCAGTCCCCGATCGAGCCGGCGCCGGGGTTTGATCCGGAAGGGGGTGCGTGATGCGAGAGGCGGTAGTGGTGCTGATGGCCGGGCAGATCGGCCTGAGCGAGACGCTGACCCGGACGGTGATCGCGGCTTCCCTGGAGGACGCCGTCGCCGAGTTCGGCGCGCTGCTCCGGGCCGAGGCCGACGGCCGCAACAAGTGGTGCGAGATGACTAAGGCCGAATTGGTCGGGCGCGGCGTCGTCACCAGGGCCGCCGCGGCGGTCGCAGCCGAGCAGCCGCCGGCCGTCCCAGCCGACACGGCCGCGAGGCTGGCGGACGTGCCGGCGGAGGTGGGGGCGATCGCCGCCCGCCTGGCCGCCGTGGACGGTGTCAAGTACGACTGTGCGATCGTGACGTGGGAGCACTGCCAGTTGCTGGCCGGTGCGCTGGGGGGCAAGGGAAAGGAGGCGTGCTGATGGCGGACGACACTTTCGAGCCGACTGGGGAAGACCTGGCCCGCGACCTGCGGGCGGACCTGACGTTGTGCCAGTCGGTGGCGGACCAGGTCGTGGGCCTGCGGGCCGCGCTGGACGCCTGCCCGCCGGGGACGCTCTGGCCGGCGTTCCCCGTCTTGGCGCATGAAGGCTGGCCCGCGGCGATCCGCCGCGCCCTGGCGGCCGAGGCTAAGGTCGCGCGGTTGAACGACACGCTGGCGATCCTGAGCGCCCTGATGGTCGTCAAGCAGGAGTTGATGGAGAAAATGCGGGCGGCCCTGGCGGGGCTGGCGAGACACGCCGCCGACGTCGTCGTCTCCGACGGCGACACGACGTGCACCGTGGGGTGGCTGGCCCGGCAGGCTCTGGCCGACGCGTGCGACGAGGCCGACGCGGGTGCCGAGCCGGCGGCCGCCCGGCTGCCGGCCCCCCGGCCGACCGTGGTGTGCCTGTGCGGCTCGACGCGGTTCAAGGACGCCTTCGCCGCGGCGAGCAGGGAGGAGACGCTGGCCGGGAGGGTCGTCCTGTCGGTCGGGCTGTTCGGCCACAGCGACCCGGCGCTCGCGGGCGAGTGCCCGGTCTGCAAGGGGCAACGCGGCTGGTGCGAGGGCGGCCACTGGGGCGACTGCGCCCGCTGTTCCGGCGCCGGCGTGGTGTTCGACCAGGGGTCCCCGGCCAAGGCCATGCTGGACCGGCTGCACTTGCGCAAGATCGACATGGCCGACGAGGTGCTGGTGCTCAACGTCGGCGGCTACGTCGGCGAGTCGACCGCCCGGGAGGTGGCGTACGCCGAGGCGGCCGGCAAGCCGGTCCGCTACCTGGAGCCGCGGCCGGCCGACGCCGGCCGGGGGAGAATTGCGAACACCATACGGGAGGGGGTGCGGTGATGGACGAGGCGAGCGACGTGCGCGGCGTGCTGCTGGCCGCGCTGCAGATGGGCGAGTGGGAGGCCGAGCACCTGACCGGGCTGCAGCTGGCCCGGCGGCTGGCGGCGCTCCACCTCGCGACGGTGGACCGGCTGTCGGCGCTGAGTTACCAGTGCCAGGCGCTGGCCTGCGAGAAGCAGGAGCTGTTGAGCGGCGAGGCGTGGGACCGGCTGCGGGAGCAGGTGGCCTCGCTGGAGGCCGAGAACGCCCGGCTGCGGGCGGCGGCGTGCCTGGCCGGCGTGGCGGTCACCGACGACGACGGGGAGGCGTGATGGCCGTAACATTCGGCAGCCTGTTCAGCGGCATCGGCGGGCTGGACCTCGGGCTGGAGCGGGCCGGGCTGCGGTGCCTCTGGCAGGTGGAAATCGACCCCTATTGCCGGCGGGTGCTGGGAAGACACTGGCCGCACGTCGAGAGGTACGAGGATGTCCGCACGCTGGACCCAGGGCGTCTTTCCGGGGTGGACCTCGTCGCCGGGGGCGACCCCTGCCAGGGCAACTCGAAGGCGGGCGCCCCCCACAGCCGACCCGTCGAGGATCTCGGCCGTCACCTCGTCCGCGTTGTTGAGGCGGTTCATCCGCCTCTTGTCCTCCGCGAAAACCCCTACCCCTCCAGGGACGGGGCCGTCTGGCCCTGGCAGCGGATGCGGGCCGAGCTGGAGCGACTGGGCTACGCCGTGGTGCCCTTCCGACTCCGGTCCTGTTGCCTTGGCGGCTTCACCCGCCGGGACCGGGTGTGGCTGCTCGGGCACCGTCCCGACGCCGATCGCGTCGGACTGGCGGGGATCGACGGGGCAGGGGTGCCGGGTGGGGTCGCTGGCGGAACACCTGGCCGTGAGGTGCGGGGCGGACGGACGGACGGTCTACCCGCACCCCGAGTATGTCGAGGCCGTGCTGAGGTTCCCGCCCTCGTGGACCGACTGCGGGGACTCGGCAACGCCGTCGATCCCGCCTGCGCCGAATGGGTCGGCCGGCTGATCATGGGTGCAATCAACGGGGAGGCGTGATGGCCATGCACACGCTGACCATCCCCGACTGGCGGCCGGTCAGCCTCAACCGGC
Organism: Acidimicrobiales bacterium; assembly: GCA_016716005.1. Taxonomy (NCBI): domain Bacteria; kingdom Bacillati; phylum Actinomycetota; class Acidimicrobiia; order Acidimicrobiales; species Acidimicrobiales bacterium. The sequence goes on along the minus strand of JADJXE010000005.1, from coordinate 3,023 downwards.
TGCTCGGCTGCCACTGGGGGACGCGGTCGCGGCTCAAGCGCCGTGACCGCGACCTGGTGGCCGCCTACGCCCTGGCCCTGGGGGTGCCGAGGGCGCAGGGCCGGCGGCGGGTGACGGTGCGGGTCGAGGCGCGGGGCACCCCGCCCGACCCGGACGCCGCCTTGAAGAGTCTGCTCGACGCGCTGGTCGCCTGCGGGCTGCTCATCGACGACTCGGGCGAGTGGTGCGAGCTGGGCACCCCGACGGCGGTGCGCGGGCGGGAGGACCGGACGGTCGTAACCCTGGAGGATCTGTGACGTGCTATTCTTTCTGGGGGTCCACGAGCCGGCCTGGGTGGCGCGCACCCCGGTCCCGCTGTTCGTCTCGGCCCGGCGGCTGCGGCGCCGCAAGCGGCTGCCGGCGGCGGCGGGGACGTGGGCGCTGGACTCGGGCGGCTTCACCGAGTTGTCGCGGTACGGGACGTGGCGGACGGACGCCATGACCTACAGCACCGAGGTCCGCCGTTGGTCCGCCGGGGTGGGCAAGATGGCCTGGGCGGCGGCACAGGACTGGATGTGCGAGCCGGCGATCCTGGCCAAGACCGGGTTCACCGTCGCCGAGCACCAGCGGCAGACGGTCGCCAACTACCTGCTGCTTCGCCAGTTGGCCCCCGACCTGCCTTGGCTGCCGGTGGTCCAGGGGTGGTCGATCGCCGACTACCTGCGGTGCGTGGACCTGTACGGCGAGCGGGGCGTGGACCTGCGGACGCTGCCGCTGGTCGGGCTGGGCAGCGTCTGCCGGCGGCAGGACACCGCCGAGGTGGCCGAGATCGTCCACGCCCTGCACTCGCTCGGCCTGCGGCTGCACGGATTCGGGGTAAAGGCCGGCGGGCTGCGGCGGGCCGGGCGGTGGCTGGTTAGTGCCGATAGCATGGCGTGGTCGTTCGCCGCCCGGCGGTCGCCGCCCCTGCCCGGCTGCCGGCACGCGACCTGCGCCAACTGCCTGCGGTACGCGCTGCGGTGGCGGGCGGCCCTGCTCGACTCGCTGCCGCGGGAATATCAGGCCAGACTGCCCTACCGCGTCACCCTGGAGGATCTGTGATGGACGCCTTCACCCCCGGCTCGGTGTGGGCCGCCAACCGGGACGCCCTGCTGACCCTGCCCCGCCGGCAGGTGGTGCTGCTGGCGGCGGACTGGGCCGAGGACGTGCTGCACGTCTATGAGTCGGCCTGTCCCGACGACGACCGGCCCCGGCGGGCGGTCGAGGCGGCACGCGACGGGGGCGATGACACCTACGCCGCCGCCTACGCCGCCAACGTCGCCGCTGCCTACGCCGCCTACGCCGCCAACGCCGCCAACGCCGCCAACGCCGCCGCCAACGCCGCCGCTGTCAACGCCGCCTACGCCGCCGCCTACGCCGCCGCCGCCTACGCCGACGCCGCCGCCTACGCCGACGCCTACGCCGACGCCTACGCCGCCTACGCCGCCAACGCCGACGCCTACGCCGCCTACGCCGACGCCTACGCCGCCTACGCCGCCACGCCGCCTACGCCGCCTACGCCGCCGTCGCTGCCGGCGGGTGGCAGCGGGTCCACGCCCGATGGCGGGCGGCGTGGCACGGCGGTCGGGCCTTCGACCCGGCCTGGCGGACGCCGCTGGCCGTCGAGCTGGCGGCGGACCCAGAGGCGTACCCGGTCCTGCTCGACCACCTGAGCGACCTGGGGGCCGACGTGGACGACCTGCGGCGTCCGCCGTGGGGACTCAGCAACTGGGCCGTGTATCACGACGCGGGCCGGGCTGATCGGGGGGCTGCTGTCCGACCTGTGTGAGGACAGCCGGGCGGCGAAGGAGGCGGCGCGATACCCGCGAGGCGTTAAAGGGCAAGGCCGATGATTGACCGCGATTTGATCGACGCCATCCACGCCCGCCTCGACGAGTGCCCCGACGACTGGCAGGCGCGGCGTGAGCTGGCGGACCTGCTGGAGGAGCGGGGCGACCTGACCGGCGCGGCGTGCCAGCGGTGGATGGTCGCGGAGGGGAAGCACCCCTACCGTGGCCCCGTCGGCCGGGAGTGGTGGTGGCCGGGGTGCCACTCGAACTGCGAGGGCGCCAACCGCCTGCCCGAGCGGGTCTGGGTTGAACTGCCGGACTGGAGCGAGCGGGGCTGCCGCCGGTGGCTGGAGGCCGCCCTGGCCGTCGCCCTGTCGCGGGCCGGGCTGATCGGCCAATAGCAGCTTTACCCACTCTACTACTACTACTACTGCTGCTGTAATAGGCTATAGGCTAAAAGCGATCTTACATGTCCCTTACCGCCGGCCGGACCCGGCTTCCCCCGGCGCCCGGCCGGCGGTACACTCCTCCGGTCCCCCACGCGCCACGACCGAGGCCGAGCCGTGACCGACGGAGCAGACGCCCCCGCCGTGCCGCTCCACGTCCTTGAACAGCGGCTGGAGGAGCTGGCCACGCGCGTCACCTCGCTGACCGTGGCCGACTGGGCCGTGGCCTGCGAGGTGCTGTGCCCCGAGCTGTACGCCCAGCCCCGCCGCAGCCGCGGCCGGCTCCGCGCCCCGCCGGGGTCGCGGGTCAGGGTCCACTGCTACGCCAAGCGGGTCGAGGCGGGCCACGCCGTGTTCTCCGACCGGGACACGCGGGCCGGTGGTCCCCCGAGCGGTGCGCCCCCGCGGGCATAATGGGGGCGTGACCAGGTGCCTCACCCGGCGAGGGCGAGATGCCCAAGAAGGCGGAGACGCACGGCGTAGCCAGGCCCGCGCGGGGCCACAGCCCGCGGGGGCGTACCGCCGCGCGCGGGTACGGCTCGGCGTGGCAGCGGCTCTCCGAGCAGGTGCGGCGGGAGCGGCCGGTCTGCGAGGAGTGCGGGATCCGGTGGTCGCAGTGCGTGGACCACGTCGTCAGCCTGGCCAGGGGCGGCACCGGCGAGGCCGGCAACCTGCGGGCGCTGTGCTGGGGCTGCCACTCGGCCAAGACGGTGCGGTGCGACGGCGGCCTCGGACGGCGGGGGGAGGGGGAGGCAATCTCTGGCACCAA
>JADJXE010000004.1 GCA_016716005.1 Acidimicrobiales bacterium | reverse complement strand
TCGGTGCCGCCTGTCGAGTGCGGTCTGATGTGGTCGACCTGGCTGGCTGGCTGGCCGCATCGGGTGCAGGTGTGCCGGTCGCGGTTGAGGATGCGCTGCCGGAGTTTGTCCCAGCCTGGTGGGAGGGTGAGCCTGCGGGTGCTGCCCTTCCAGGGTGTCGGGGGGTGGGTGGGGCAGGGGGTGGGGTGGGGGCAGCCGGGGTGTGGGCAGACTTGTGGTGCGCGTGGCATCAGGCTCTGAACAGGCCGCGTCCGCTGCGGCGTGTGCCGAGCCCGTAGTTGGTGGCGGGGCGGGGGCGTGGGGTGGCGGTGCTGCCGGGGGTCCATGCTGTGCTGCCGGTGCCGAGGGTGGCGCCTCTGCGGGTGGGTGCGGGGGTGACGGTGGGCATGGGGCTGGTGCGGCCGCCTGGAAGTGGCCGTCCGTTGGCTGCGCGTGCGACGGGGAGCGGCCGTCCGTTGGGGAGTCGGGCGACGTTGGCCCGTCCGGTCTGCGTGGCAGTGATGCCGCGGGGGTGGAGGGTGATGCTGGGGATGGGGCGGCCGTTGGGTGTGCGTGCGACGGGCATGGGCTGCTCCTCCTGCGCGTGACAGCCCACCAGCCGGGGTGGCCTGTGGCTCTCCCGGAATCGTGGTGGGCTGTCGGTGCTCCGCCCGGGCTGTGGCTGGGACAGTCGGGTGGTGCCTAGAGGTTTGCACGACGCGTTTGTCAAGTCAAGGCAAGGCGTGCGGCTGGTCGTTGGTCACAGCCCGCCGGTCGACGGCTTGCGCCCGTCGGTGGCGCCAGCAGGCGTAGCACCTGCCGGCCCGGCCGGGTTCGGCCCAGGCGTCGTCCGGGCAGCCGAACGCGTTGGCGCACTTGGACAGCCCGCGGTCCTGTGGTCGTGGCGGGGCGGGCGGGTCGAGGTACTTGCTGGCGAGGAACAGGGCGACGTCGAGCTGGCGGCGTTGGGCGACGAGGGCCTGGCGTAGGCGGCGCATGTCCTGGCCGACCTCGTCGCGTTCGAGCATGTCGGGCGGGTAGGCGTGTGGGCGGGTGCCGCTGATGGGCGGGCTGTCGTAGCTGCGGGCGCGGATGCCGGGTTGGGCGGCGCGCATCGTTGCGACGAGTTGGGCCATGCGGGCGGCGACGGTGGCCTGCTGGTCGGCGAGCCAGCCGGCGAGGCGGGTGAGGTCGTCGGGCTGGGTCACGGCTGGTGGACCGGTCGGAGGGTGGCGGTGATCTGCCATTCGATGCGGCAGGGCTGGCAGCGGACGATGCTGGTGGTGCGGGTGCCGGCGTCTGCTGGCTGGCCGGTGTTGACCCAGTCGAGCGGCCCGGCGCACCGCGGGCAGGACACGGCGAACGACGCTCCGACGACGGTCACAGGCTCTCCCTCAGGTTGCGGGCCAGCGGGCCCGACGCTCCTCGCAGCTGGCCTCGGATGGTGGCGATCCACTGGGCGGCGACGTCGGGCGGGCAGGACGGGCCGGCAGGCAGCCTGGGTGGCGGCGGGCCGGCCGGGTCGCGTGGGGTGAGGCTCTCGCACATGCCGCAGAACTTGGCGATGGACGGGAGCCGCTCCTCGCTGCGGACGGCACGCTCGGCGGCCCGTTCGATGGTGATCGGGCTGAACTCTCGGAGGAACCCGGCCCACAGGGTGACGGTCGCTTCGGGCCAGTCGAGGTGCGGCCAGGCGACCATGAGCACGCCGATGGCCCGCAGGCGGCGGTCGTCGTCGCTGAGCGTCACAGGTACTTCACCGCCGGCGCGTCGTAGGAGACCATGCCCTCGGAGTGGAGTGTCGTGCCGGGCGGCGTTCGGAGCGCTTCGAGGCGTTGGAGGTTGCCCGCGAGCTCGTGGGCGACGACCTGGTCGTCCCAGCCGTCCCGGTTGAGCCAGGTCGTCGGATGGGGGGTGAAGCCGGGCTTGAAGTGTGGGGCGACTCTGGCGAGGCCGGCGAGGATGGTGTGCTGGTCGGCGCGTTTCAGCGCGTTCTGCCACGCGCGGAGCGCGGTGCGTTTCCCGACCTTCAGCGGGTAGGCCGACCAGAACGCGTCGAAGCCGACAGGGAGCGTCGGATCGCGACGCTCCGTCGCAACCTGCGCGAGAGATGACGTCCTCACTGACGTCCTCTTGTCGTCCTCAGTACGCGCGGGTGCAGGACCCGCGGTTGGCGCGTCAGGACCCGCGGTTGACCGGGTGGAGGACCCGCGGGTGGAGGACCCGCGGGTGGAGGACCCGCGGTTCGTGGGGTTGTCTGGCTCGTCGACCGCGGGTGCAGGACCCGCGGTTGGGTGCGTCGCCCGGTACAGGGCCGGGCGCCCTTCCGACCACTCTCCGCCGTTACGGGCCACCCGCTCCAACCATCCGCCCTCCAGGAGCACGTGGAGGTGGCCGCGTACGGTGCGCTCGTCGAGGCCGGTCTCGCGGGCCAAGGTCCGCACGGACGGCCAGCACGAGTCGCCCCGCTCGCTCATGTGCAGCGACAGCGTCAGCGCGACGTGGCGGGTGGTCGACGCCAGGTCGGACTCGACGACAGCCGACCGCCAGGTGAACAGGGCCGAGAGGTTGTCGCTGCCCATCAGCGCAGCTCCGCTTCGGCGTCGAGAGCGGCAAACCACAGGTCGAACAGCCGCATGTACTCGAGCCAGTGCCGGTGCCCTGTGTCGCGGGGGCCGGAGTCCCGGGCGGCGAGCGCCCTCAACGCGTCGTCGGCGATCAGCCGGCGCATGGGCGGGCAAGGTTTCGAGCAGGCACTCCGGCTCGAAGTCGCTGTCGTACACGGCGCCGCCGTAGCCGGTGGCCTGCGACCAGTAGGCCGCCGCAGCGGCAACGGTCAGGGCCTCATTCGGTCTGCTCTTCTCAGGAGCGGCCCGGGCCGCAGCCCGACGAGGACGGGACGACGGACCATCGCTCCGCCGCCGACGATCGCTTCGCAGGCCGTTCATGTGGCGTCGAGCCCATCCTGTGGGCAGCCTCTCCCTCCACGGGACCGCCCCGCCTACCGCCGCCTTCAGCTCACCGAGGCCTCGTGCCCCCTGTACAGCCGGTCCCACCAGCCGCCCAGCCACGACCGGTGCACCGGGTGGATCTGCACCAGGCCCCGCTCGCCGGCCGAACCGGTCACCGTCGGATCGCCGCCCGACTCGCGGGTGATGATCCGATCCCAGCACACCTGCTCCTGCGGCGACGCGCCGAGCAGCCGGGTCGTCTCCAGGAACTCCTCGCGTGGCGTGCAACCAGCGGACAGCAGCAGTAGGGCTGCGGCGGCGAGCACCGCCCGGATCTTGGTCATGCGACGTCTCCTTCTTCGGGGGGTACGAGCCGCAGACGCGGCGTCGCTTCGGTGAGCGGCTCCAGGTGCGATGGGCGCCGCCGTGCGGGCCGCCGCTGGTCGAGGTGGGCTTGGCGGACGCTGCGGGCCAGCCACCCCCACGCGATCCCCATCGCCAGCCAGGTGGCCGCCTCGACCCGCCACCAGCCGCCCATCACGCCCCCCTCAGCAGCTCGACGAGCCGTTCGGCTTCGGCGGGGGTGCAGGTGACGAACACCCGCCATTCGCGGTCGACGCCGGGGACAGGCCGGTCGACGGCGATCGGCAGGGGGAGGCCGCGGTCGTCGAGAGCGGTGCGCAGCGACTGGGCGATCCCGGACGCCTGCGCCCACGCCTCCGACTCGGTCAGCGTGCTCACTCGTCGCCCCGCACACGGTCCCACAGGGTCCACACGACCGCTGGGACGATCGACATGGCCAGGAGCACCACGGCCGCCACGAACGTCTCCCAGGCCATCACAGCGTGCCTCTCGGAGCCCCGGACGTCGGGAATGTGACCGTCGTGCCGTCCGGGTTGGGTTGCACGGCGGAGGCGCGCCTCGACCTCACCCCAGTCGCGTGGGCGCCACACGGCGACCTCGACGCCGCAGCCGGCGAGCCGGTCCAGCCAGTCCTGCTGGGCGGCGGTGACCTTCCCCTTCTCGCTCTTGAGCTCGACGACGAGCAGCTCGGGGGGGCGGGCGAGCACCAGATCAGGCCAGCCGTACCCGGAGCCCCGCGAGTCGAGGGTGTGGTAGGCGTGCCAGCCGCACAGCTGGGCGAGGCTCACCACCAGGCCCGACCAGTCGCGCTCGGTGACGTGAGCGGCCAGATTCGTCACTGTGCCTCCCATCGGGAGCGGAGCAGGCCGACCTGGCGGGCCCACGCCGGGTGGGCGTGGATCCAGTCGTGGCAGCGGCGGCACACCGCCAGCAGGCCCTCGGGGGTGTCGCCGCCGCCGGCGGAGCGGGGCAGGACGTGGTGGACGTGGTCGGCGCGGCCCGTGCACGCCGCCCTCGCGATCCGCGCTTCGCACGCCCCGCCCGAACGGTCGAGCACCGCGCGGCGGGCCTTGCGCAGCTGCCAGCGGCCCCGCCTCGCCAGGCCGGTCATCGGCTGGCCTTCATGTCGTCGAGCTCGTCGCCGGTGACCGGCCGCCGTTCGGAAGGGCGCAGCTGCCGGCCGTGGGCGCGCTGGGCGTGGCGGGCCAGATCGGTCGGAGTGCCGGCCCACCAGTCGCAGCTCTGGCAGGTCGAGCACCGGGCCCGGCTGCTTCGCTGGGACGGGCAGCGGCCAGCCGTATCCCAGCCCGCCCGCAGTGGCTCCGACGGGACTCGAACCCGCATCGCCGGCCGTTGTTGCTGGGCCGGCGCTCTCCAGTTGAGCTACGGAGCCGGGTGCAGCGGCGGGCCGCACGGTGGCTCCCTTCACGCCGTGCTTGCGGGCCCGGTGCACACCCAGCCCGACCGGCGTGAACGGCCCCGCCTCGCACTCCGGGCACGTACCGCCCTGGGCGGGCTGACGCTTCGCCGGCTTCTTCTTCGCCGGGACAGAAGACGGGACAGAAGACGGGACAGCGGGTGGGGCGACGGCGGCCTCGATCTCGGCGGCGACCTGATCCGCCAGCGTCGCCGACGCCCTGGAGGCCGATGACGTCGCGACCCACGGCGGGACCTCGTCTTCGGCTGCCGGCTGGTCGTCGTCGACGGCGAGCAGCACCCGGCCGCTGCCGTCCGGCAGCACCTCGACCAGCACCACGATCTCGTCGGCCATACGGCGATGCCTCAGTACGTCGGCCAGGTCGGCCAGCAGTCCGGTGGTGAACGGCGTCGCCACCGCCACCAGCGGCCTCACGGCGTCACCCGCGGCACTTCGACGAGGCGCTGCAGCCGCTCCACCTCTGCCGCCAGGGCAACCGCCTGGGCCCGAGGGACCATGTCGGCGCCATGGGTGCACACCGAGCGGCGCGCCTCGACCAGCGCGCCGGAGATGGCGTCGCACTGCCGCTGCCACCCCTGCGCGTTGCTCACCGCCAGGTCACGTTCGGCCCTGGCGACCGTCAGCTCCCCCTCCAAGCGGGCCAGGTCGGCCCGCAGGCGCAGCTCGACGGCGGTCGGGTCGAGCCGCGGCGGCGCCGCCTTCACCACCTGCCGAGGCCAACCCCAACGGAGACTCACCGCACCTCCCCGGTGTCAGGGTCGAACGGCAGGCCGTCCTGCCCGGAGCGCAACGCCCGCAGGACCCGCAGCCGGTCGAGCAGCGCCTTCGACTCGTCGAGGTCGTCGATGGCCTCCACTTCGATCGGGTGGAGGGTCAACGTCCGGATGGTCTCCCCGTCGTCGCTGGTCTTCTCGGTCACCTGCGCCACCCGCACACGGGCGACGACGATCAGCTCGTCGTCGAGCTCCAGGTGGGCCAGATGGGCCAGGCCGTCGCGCTTGTCGGAGCGGGGCGCCCCGCTGATCTTCACCGGGTTCACGGTCGGACTCCTTCTTCGATGAGGCGTTCCGCCTCGCTGATGCCCTCAGGCGTGATCCGCCACACCACAGCGGGACTCCCCGTCGGGGACGGCCGCCGGCCGGTGGTCGCCTCGACCAGACCCAGACGGACGAGCTCCCCGCGCCTCTTGCCGATCGACGTCTGCCCCGACCGGCACACGTCGGCCAGCTCGAAGTCCGTCAGCCCCGAACGCCTGCACCAGTGGGCGACGAGGGCGCGGGCCCGGTTCGTCCCGGCCCGCACCTGCGCACGGCGGGCCGCCTCGTGCGACGTGTCCGGATCGGAGGCCCGCGCCATGCCCAGCAGGTCGAGCGGCTCCTGCCTCACGCCGCCGTCTCCGGCGCCCGTGTCGTCTCCTGCGGCGCCGCGACCGTCGTCGTGGCATCCACAGCCAGCCGGTCGAGGTCGCCGCTGACGATCAGCTTGGCGACCCGCTCCTGCTGCCGGCCGGACATCTTCGCGACGACCGCCGGGATGTTCTCCCGGGCGCACCACGCCTTCAACGCGTCGCGCTGCCCGGCGTCCAACTCGTGGCGGATGGTGTGGGCCAGCACCTGCGCCGGTGTCGGCTCCGCGGCAGGCAGCACGTCCGGGACGACGACACCGTGGGTGACATGCTCGTCGTCCTCCGCCTGCCCTCGAATCCACAAGTCCAACGCGACGCCGAAGGACATGGCGGCGTTGCGGATGGCGTCGCCGACGAGCACCTTCTGGCTGTCGATCTGCCCGGCCGGGCAGGAGCCGTAGCCCAACCGGGTGACGCCGCACACCGTGAGCCTGATCCACAGGCCGACCGGCAGGCCACGGTCGTTCACGTCGAAACGTGGCAGGCCGTGCTCGTCGCAGCTGACGGGCTCCCACTGCCAGCCCGGGTCGACCTCGAGCAGTCGGCTGCGTACGGCGCCGTGACCGACGTAGTCGAGGACGACGCCGCGGCCACGGTCCAAGCGGCCGACCTGGCCTGCCGGGAACGGCGCTCGCAGCTTGGCGGCCTGCTCCGGGTTCACTGTGGGCTCCTGTCGTCGAACCGCTTGTCGTCCTCGTCGTATTCGCAGCGCGGGCAGTAGCCCCAGCCCTGCGTGTCGGCGCCGCAGATGACGCAGTCGGTGTCGCCGGGCGGCTCCACGGGCGGCGGGCGCAGGGCTGCGTCCTCAGCGTCGAACCAGCAGCGGGCGCAGACGGTCGGCCCGCCGGTCGGGTCCGGCAGGTGCAACGGCCGGCCCGAGTCCAACTGCTCAACGGGCACCTTGGCGAGCCGGTGCACGCTGCACCACGTCCTGTCCGCCAGCTGCGGGTCGAGGTCCTCGTAGCCGTCGGCGTCACGCGTCAACATCGACGACCTCCAGCTGCCAGGCCGGCACGGCCAGCCACGCACCGGACGGGAGGATGACCCGGGCTTTGCGCTGCCAGTCGACCTGCCCGGCCCGCACCGGGAGGACAGCGAGGCGGGCGGCCCTGCCGTCGGGCAGACGCACCAGGGTGCGGCCCGCAGCATCATCGAGCGTGGGCCGGTTCACGACGCCACCTCGTCGCCGTCGACGAGCGCCCAGTAGGTGACGCTGCGCGAGGTCATGTCGACCCACGCCGCAGCCAAGTCGGGATCGTCGCCGGCCATCTGCTCGTAGCGCCGGTAAGCGCAGAGCGCCACATGCGCCTGGTGGAGCAGCAACGCTTCACCGTTGATGCCCTGGCCGGCCAGCCTGTCGAGCGCCTCCACCAGCCGGGCCGTGTCATCGGTCGTCATGCGGTTGCTCCGATCTCAAGGGGCAGGGGCGGCTGGTCTGCGGTTCGGAGTCCACGCAAGACGCTGATGACCAGCCAGGCGGTCCGCTGGTTGTTGAGGTTCCCGACGAGCAGCGAAACGGTGCCGTCGAGGTGCAGCGCCTCGACGAGGCCGAACCGACGGTCGTCACCGTTCTTCCGCATGAACTCGAAGCAGCCCCAGTCGCGCAGCATCAACTGGTGCTCGCCGTCCTCATCGTGGAAGTGCAGACGAGGGATGAACGGGAACCGCTTGGCGCCCGACACGACAGACGCGCCCGCCTCGAACAGGCGCAACTGCGGCGAGTCGGGCGAGTCGGGATTGTGCTCGAAGAAGAGCTCGACCTCGGTCGGTTCGATGATGGCGAGCGACAGGCGCCTGGCGTTGGCCTCCGCGATCGAGGAGACCACAGTCCTCTTGAGCCGCAGTGGACGCTCACGCTCGGCCAACTGGCCGACGGACTCGAAGCCCTCGTTGATCCGTTCGTGAGCACCGGCGGTCCGGTCACCGGCGATCTTCCATGACTCGGCGCGGTGATCCTCCGGGTTGCGCTCCAGGCGCACCGTGTTGACGCTCCAGCGTCTCGGGGCGGCATGACGGCCAAGCGGGTAGATGCGGACGAGGCCGCGCAGCTCGTCGCTGTAGCCGGCCGAGCAGACGAACACGCGCCCGTCGCTCTTCGGTTCGGGGACCGTCTTGCCGAGCATCACGAAGTCCTCGAGGATCACGGCGTGATCCCTTCGGCCACGTCGGCGAGGAAGTCGCCGTGGCAGCGGGCCGGGGCGCACCAGCAGCCGAGGGCCTTGCCGCGCAGGTCGGCGATCTTGGCGTGAAGGCTGGGCTTGTGGGACCAGTAGTGGGTCTCGAAGGCGTCGCAGACGGTGCGCCGGTCGCCGTCGCCGGGGAGGAGGAACGGGTTGCCGAACTCGGTGCGCCGGTCGATGCGGGCGGCCAGGCCGGCCTGTTCGGCCCAGCGCCAGAGGCGAGGGTGGCCGCTGTCGTGCATGTTGACGACGACGGTCTCGCCGGAGCGGAGCCGCTTGAGGAGGTCGCGTTCGCTGTCGGTCCAGTGGGCGAACAGGCGGGCGTGACGCCAGCCTTCGGCGATGGCTGAGACGTCGATGGGAGCGGCAGCGACCGCGTCGCGCAGTACGCCCTCGTCCAGTTGAATGAGGGCGACATCTCCCTCACTCACCATCTGACTGATGCGCGAGCGGTCGAGGGCCAGGTGCTCCGCGACCTTGGCCTGGGTCCAGCCGGCCTCGACCAGCAGGAGGGCGACGTAGCGGCGGACCTCGCGCTGGCGGGCCTCGGCTTGGCGCCGGGTCTCGGCGATGTCGGCAACCCAGCCCTCCACCGTCTTGCGAGCACGACCAAGAGCCTTGGCAACAGCGACAACCGAGGTGTCAGGATCGGCGTCGTACAGGTCGCGGGCGAGAGCCCGGGCATCCCCGTCAGACAGCGGCAGGCCGTGGCGTGCGGAGAGCGACGCGGCGTAGAGCTTGGCCGTCATGCCGGCTGGCACGTCGACCTCTTCGATGTCGATCTGAGCCAGTCCGAGGGCGCGGTGGGCGTCGAGGCGGTGCCTGCCGTCGAGGATGCGGCCGGTGCCGCGCTCGATGACGATGGCCGGCAGGGTGTCGCCGACGCTGATGGCGTCGGCGTACCGCTCGACCGTCGCATCGTCCACCGCGCTGCGGGGGTAGATGGTGGGGTCGATGACGATGTCGTCGAGGTCGCGTTGCGCCCGGGGGGCGTGCTCCCCGCTGGCGTCGGTCATCTAGAATCCCTTTCGTCATCGGACCCCCGTCGCCCTTCGTGTTGGATCGCTGGGCGGCGGGGGTTCTGGCTGTGTTCAGGCGGGTGGGCGCCCGGCCCGGTGGTTCGCCCCGGGGGACGAGGAGGAGGCCATCGGCCGGGCGCCCTGACCGGCGGCGGGACGGCTGCCGTGCGCGCCTCCGCCGCCGGTCACGACGTCCAGCTCGACCACCCGGACCAGACCGGGGCTCGTCTTGATGGCGAGGGCGACGGCCTGCTCAGTGCGGCAGACGACCCGCCGGTCCGGCCTCACCACCAGCCACCTGCTCATGCGGTCCGCCGGTCATGCGAGAAACTCGAACTTCTGAACAGGGCCGGCGGGAACAGATCAGCCACAGGCACGCCGAGCAGGCCGGCGATCAGCTCCAGGTCGTCCAAGTCGAAGGCGACCTCGCCGGTCAGCCGGCGGCTGAGGAACGCCTGGCTGCGGTCCATGTCGTGGCTCAACATGACCTGCGTGACCTGCTGGCGGGCCATCGTCGCCCGCACCTCGGCGGCTACCAGCTCCCGCAACCGCTTGACCTCCTGCTGCTGCGTCATGGGACCTTTCTATACGACCAGCGCAACACCGTCAAGTCGCCTGTTCGGTCGTAAACTAGAGGTAGGGAGGGTGGGATGTGCACCAGCGACCTGCTCGTCGGCTACGAACAGTGGGAGCGGCGGCGAGGGCTCACCGTCAGCACCATAGAACGGCGCCGTGACACGCTGCGGGCATGGCAGCGGTGGCTCGACGGCTGCCCGTGCGCGGCGACCAACAGCGACGTCGAAGCCTGGCTGGACAGCCGCCACGACGTCACCGGCCGTGGCGTCCCGTCGGCCCGCTACCGCCGCTGGCTCATCTCGACGCTCCACGGCTTCTACCGGTGGGCGGTCGACGTGGGCGCCTGCCCGGCCGATCCGACGGTCGGTGTGGTCCGGCCGAGGGTGCGCCGTGGGCTGCCACGTCCCATCGGCGACGCCGACCTGGACGTCGCCGTGCGGCTGGCCGACCCGCAGATGCGGGCGTGGCTGCTGCTCATGGCGTACGCCGGGCTGCGCTGCGCTGAGGTTGCCGGGTTGGAGCGGGGCGACGTGGCCGACTCGGGTGGGCTGCCGGTTCTGCGGGTGTGCGGCAAGGGCGGCCGGGAGCGGATCGTGCCCGCCCATCCGCTGGTGCTGATGGCGTTGCGGGCGGCCGGACTGCCCGGCTCGGGCCGCCTGTTCGTCCGGTCGGACGGCCAGCCGTTCACGCCGTCGCAGGTGTCGCGCAGGGTGAACTGGTATCTGCGGTCGTTGGGCGTCTCGGACTCGGCGCACAGTCTGCGCCACTGGTTCGGGACGAACCTGTACGCGCAGTGCCATGACCTGCGGGTGGTGCAGGAGCTGCTCGGGCATGAGTCGTTGGAGATGGCTGCGTTGTACGCGCAGTGGTCGAGGGTGGCGGGTCGGCAGGCGGTTGAGGGTCTACCCGTCCGGCTCGCCGCCTGAACGTTCTTGACTCTCGCCCGGGTCGGGTGCATACCAGAGGCATGAGGATGACCTTCGACAAGATCGGCGAAGGTGCGGCCGCACATCCGATGGTGCTGCTTGCCGTCGTGGTCGCTGTCTGCTGCGCCCTGTTCGCCGCTGCCGGTGACAGCCCGGTCAACGGCTGGCTGCTGAACCTGCTCTAGACGCGCAGGCACCCCCCAACCCGGAGGCTGGGGGGTGCTGTGCGTCCTGCCCTTCGGGTGCCAGGGGTGGGGGCAGGGGAACTTGGGGGCCGTTGCGGGAACCTACGGGCCGTTGTCGGTGCCGGGCGAGTCGAAGATCACGTCGCAGTCCGGGTTCAGCCGGATGGCCTGGTCAAGGGCGTGGCTGCGCCGCGCGTACGTCTCGGACGAGCGGGACTTCTCCAGGCCGTTGTGGCCGTCGCAGCGCCGCCAGTAGAACCCTCCGTCGCGGGCCAGGCGGACGTGGACGACGTCTCGGCGGTCAGGCATCGGACGGCCGGTAGCAGGAGGCGCACACGTCGTCGGGGCCCGGCTCGTCGACGTCGCGCAGGCAGGACGCGCACTGGGCGAGCGCGGCGACGTCGACGGTCGGCGGGGTGCGGGGCTGGTCGTCGCGGTCGCTCATGGTGGTCCTCCCAGGGTCAGATGCCAGGCGAGCCAGGCGAGGAACCCGCCGAGCGCCATCCGGACGGCGATCGGGTGGCGGCGGCGCAGCCACCACACCTGCTCGGACAGCGTCGTGCCGGTCCGGTCGGTGTGGCCGTCGCCGTCGACGTCGCGTCGGGCGCGGAGGGCCCGCCATTCGAGCCCGGCGAACGTCCCGGCGAGCGCGACGGCCCACAGCAGCCAGCCGGCCGTCCAGCCGCTCACGGCGTCGGGGTGCTGCGGGTCGAGGCGAGCAGCGCGCCGAGCGCGCCGGCGGTCGTGCCGGTCAGCGTGGTCAGCGACTCGGGCACCGGATGGTCGGTGAACGCGAGGCTGGCGATCGCGCTGATCCCGAGCAGCGTGGCCACGCCGAGGAACAGGACGACCAGTCGGATCGTGCGGGTGTCGGTCACGGATGCTGGCCTCCCCGAAGGTGCGGCACCGCCGTCTCAGTCGGGTCCGGCTGCTGCGACGCCGGCACCAGCGGTTCGAGGCCGATGTTCGCCTTGTCGAACACCGGCAGGCGGCTTACGAGGACCTGCTCGACGATGGAGAGGCGCCGTTCGTGGTCCTCGTGGCGCGCCTCGATCTCCCTGTCGAGTCGTTCCATGACGGCGGTGACCCGGGCCAGGCCGGCGGTCAGGTCGACGCTCTTCTTCAACGCGTAGCCGACGAGGGCGACGGCGACGGTGGCCATGGTGGACAGGGCGAGGACGATGAGGCCCTCCGACACCTGCGCGACCGCGAGGGTGGCCGTCACAGGAGAGTGCCCCACGTCTCCGGCCCGCACACCCCGTCGACGGGGAGGCCGTTGGCGTACTGGTGGTGGCGGACCACTTCTTCGGTGCGCCGGCCGAACTGGCCGTCGACCGGGCCGAGGAGCAGCCCCCAGCCGTGCACGACGAGCCGCTGCTGCAGGAGGGTCACGGCCGGCCCGCTGTCACCCCGCCGCAACGTGGGCTGCCCCGCGGCCGCCGGGGGGAGGACGGGCACAGTCCCGAAGCCGGCGGTGCCGACGCCCGGGTAGGGGGCGACAGGCCGGCCGGCGTGCAGCCAGCGCAGCAGCTCGTCGCCCGGGCACGACGTCGACTGGCCGGGGAACTCGCGGTGGCCTCGCACCGACAGGTGGGGGCGGCGCAGCGTCACGAACTCGCGCAGGCGGATCAGCCAGTCGAACGCCCGGGCGACCCCCGGGGTCGTATCCCACACGGCCGGGTCGTCGCCCCCGAGGAAGCAGGCGGCGACAGCCTTCGAGTTCCAGTTGAGGGTGTGGCCGCCCTGGCGTCCCTCCCCGCGTCCTTCGAGGATGATCGCCTGCTCCGGATCGTCGGGGTGGCGGGCGACCGCCCAGTTGTAGGCGACGTCCACATAGCGCCGCTCCGGGCCCATGTGGTAGCCGCGGATGTTCGCCCACCAGGCAACGATGTCGCCGGTCGAGTCGGAGTGCCCGCCGAGCGTCCGGCCGGTCGAGTAGTGGACGGCGAAGTGCTCGAGGCGCTGCGGGTCGATGGGTGCGGCCGCCGTGGCCGGCCAGCCCATCTGGCTGCGGGTGATCAGGGTGAGGCCGGGGACCACGGGCTGCTCCTCGTCTGGTGGGGTGGTGTCGGCCAGGCTGGCGACGAGCACGGCCAGGCGGGTCCCGTAGCCGGGGGAGGGCGCCCACTGGCCGCCCAGCTGTTCGACGGTGGTCGCCTTGCCCCAGCGGTCGCTGCGGAACCACGGGGCGGCTGTGCGGGGCGCCGCCCAGCCGGGCGGGGCTTTCAGCCCGGCGTAGACGGCGAGGTGCGCGAGGTGGGCGCGCACCCCGGCTTCCCACGTCGGGAACCGCTGGTGCTGCTCGGGGGCGTCGGGATGCGCCGCCGGGTTCGGAGCGGCGACCTTCAGCCCGCACGGGTTGTGCCAGCCGGCGTCGACCCCTCGACCGTCGGCTGTGCCGACACCGAACGTCAGCCAGCCGGTTTCCAGCATGGCCTGGCAGAAGGCGACCTCGGGGCGGATGCCGATCTGCGGGGCGTACGTCCAGTAGAGCGGGGCGACACCGTCGACGAGGGGGTGCGCGCCGCGGGTGTGAGCCCACGCTGCCGCCTCGCCGGCCGTGGCTCGGGGCGGCCCGGCGATCGGGGTCACTGGCCGTCTCGGATCATGGGCATGGGAGCGCCGGGTGGACGGCCCGTGGCAGCTCGATCGTCTGGCAGCGGGCCGCCTGGTCGGCGGCCCACACGGCGGCGGCGACGGTCGCGCCGGACGTGGCGCCCCACACCGTGCCCACCATGGCGGGTGCGAGCAGGTCGCCGTCCGCCGCCCACAGGCACTGTGCGCCCTGGCAGGCGGCGGTCACCGCCACCACGTCGGCGGCTGGGTTCATGGGCGGGCCGGGCCGGTTGCCGGCAGCCGCCAAGACGAGCGGACCCGGCGGCAGGTCGAGCCAGCCGGCGCCGTCCTCGCTGCCGTACGGGACGGCGACCACGTCGGCGGTCGTCCGGTCGAGGGCCTGCTGCAGGGCGGGCCAGGGCAGGCGGCAGTCCAACGTGGGGATGACCGTCCAGCGCACCTCGACGCGGCTGGTGTCCAACCCGTCGACCATGGCCCGGGAGATGGTCTGGTGCGAGCAGAGCGGCCCGGCGGCTTCGACGACTTCGACGCTGACCGGGCCGGGTCGGACCGGATGGGTGACGGCGGCCTGGCAGGCGGCGAGCAGGAGCAGCGCCGCCCACCATCGGCTCATGCGACCGTGATCGCCCACTTGGCGGCGAGGTACACCTCGACCTGATCGCGCACCGCGTCCGACAGGATGCCGGTGTAGATGAGCAGTTCGGCGACCTCGCCGACCATGTAGAGGGACGGGCCGGCGACCGACCCGAGATGCAACACGGCGGCCGGGTTGGCCGTCGACACGGCCGTCGACGCCGCGTTGGATGCCAAGGCGGCGCCACCATCGACCCGCAGGGCCGTGCGTGACGAAGCCGTCGCATTGTCAGGGTCGGCGCCGACGAACAGCACATGCCAAGCGCCCGCCGTACACACGTTGGCCGGCTGGTAGGACACGGCGTAGAACCCGACGGACCCACACGACACCTGGTGGAGCAGCATGTTGTTCCCAGCCGCGACCCGGTCGTCGTACCGCACCTCGACGCCCACAAGAGCCGAGTTCCCGCTCGTCGTCCCCATAAGCCCGTAGATGGCCTCCGGGTTGGCGACCGTCCCGAACTTGACGGCGGCCATGATCGTGTATTCGTCGCCGTTGTGCAGGAACTTCCAGTCGGCGAGAGCGCCCGCGGTCATGTGGACCGGATCGCCGCCGAACACCAGCGTCGACCGCCCGTTCTGCGTGCCGGTGCGGGCCGGCTGGGCCGCCTCGGTCGCCTGCACGAAATGCTTGCCGCCGATCAGGTCGTTCCACTGGGCGACCTTCGTGCCGACCCCGAACGTGAACGAGGAGGCGTTCGACACATCCCACCAGTGGCGCAGGTTCGCCGTCGGCAGCGACACCGCCGAGCCGAGCAGCCTCACGACAAGGCCCCGACGTACACGCCAACCACAGACGCGTCGGTCGCACCCGTCGCATAGCACTGCACCACGAACCTGGCTGCCGCCGTCGTCGGCAGGGTCGGTGTGCCGCCCGCCCACTTGATGCCCGCCGGCCAGGTGATCGAGTTGCCACCAGAGCCGTCCTGCGTGAAGTCCAGCACCCACGACCGTCCGGCAGCCAGGTCCGCCCACGTCAACGTCAACGCCTCGTCCAACGTCAACGTGTGCAGGCCGGTCGCGGCCGAGACGGTTTCGGTGGCACCGACCGTGCCGTGCGCCGTGACTGGCGCCGCCACCTCCGCCGTGAAGCGGGCCGCGACCGTCGCATAGGCGCCCGACGGTGCGACACCAAGCTCCGCTTGGATGGCTTCGATGGCGTCGTTGGCGTTGGCGTGCTGCGCCGAATGCGACGGGCTGTGGAGCGGGTCGGCCGCCGTCGGGTTCGTCAACGCGTCGAGCGCGCCCGGATATGCGGTCGTCATGAGATGGCCTCCTAGCCGTACGGATTCTTCGTCGACGGGCCGCTGTTGTAGAAGTTGTAGCCACCCAGGTTCAGCGACCAGGAGAAGTCGCCCAAGCTGAAGCCGTAGTCGGTCCACTGCCAGTCGAACCAGGAGGACGCGACGCCCGTCGTGAACGTCTCCCAGTCGGACCATGCGCCCGACGTGGTGGCGTCCACCGCCCGCACCCGCGCCTGGTACTCGGTGCCGGAAGCGAGGGCGACGGTCAGGCCGAGCTCGACAGTCGACTGCGACGACCCGTCACCGCCGCCGGTCGGTTCGACCTCCACGTCGTAGCCGGTCGCCCCGGCCACAGCCAGCCACGCGAACGCCGCGACGTTCGCCGACACGGTCACCGACCAGTTGGCGGGCACACCCAACCCTTCGGGTGCGCCGGAGGGCGTCTCGCCGTAGGCGACGACGTCGAGCAGCCCGTGGGCGCCGAGGTCGTCGATCAGCGCGGCGAGCACCTTCGCCAGGTTCGCGGTCGTCACCGTGGAAGGGACGAACCCGGCCCGCGCCCGGCCCGTCTCGGCCTCGTCGGCGGCGACCCAGCCGACGGTCTGCGGGCCGACCACCTGCACGCCGGCCACCTGGATGGCTGTCTGCGCTTTGAGCAGGTCGCAGCGCAGGGTGCCTTCGACGGCGGCGTGGCCGGACGTCGCGAACGTCTGCACGTCCCCGCCGACCACACCGGACCCGGCGAACGGTTGGCCGACGAGCAGCCGGCCCGCCACCTGCAACGGCTCGTCGTCCGGCAAGGCGGCCAGGTAGCCGATGCGGGCCGCTGTGAACGTCGACGTCCCGTCGGCCGCTTCGACGCCGCCGACGAGGACGCGCAGCGACCCGGCGAGCAGCGTCACATCGCCGGCGAGGATGTCGGCGCCGTCGACGACCGTCAGCCTGCCCACCGCCAGGTCGTCGGCCATCAGATGACCATGTGGTAGCCGGCGGCGGGCATCATCGCCGTGCGGGCGTCGTAGTGGGCGGACACCCGGCCGCTGGCGAGAGCCGTCGTGTAGACCGCGACCCGGCTGACCCGCCAGGCGTTCGACAGCATGGCGTTGTTGCCGGTGTGGGCGACACCGCCGATCCTCAGATCACCCGTGGCGAGCGTGCCGGTCGAACCGAGCCCGGTCGCCCCGTCCGGCGCCGACCCGTCCACGTAGCGCAGCCACGATCCGGCGGTGACCACGTCGACGACGTGCAGCCAGCCGGACCCCAAGTCGGTCGTCTTGCCGTAGTCGCCGATCGCGTACGCGTACATGCGGGACTCGTTGCCGCCACCACCCCACGACGGCAACGTCGCCCCGCTGCCGACGCCGAACACCCACGACACCCCGTCGACCGGGCCGGACGCCACCCAGCCGCCCGACTCGGTCGTGTCCGGCACGTACACCCACGCCTCCACCGTGAACGTCCCGCCCGACGACACGTTGAACAGCGGGCAGACGACGACGTCGTTCGTGTTGTTCGTGCCGCCGCCCGGCACGATCCCACGCGTCCCCGTCTGCGGGCCGTCCGCATAGGCGACGTTCGAGCCCTTCGTCCCGTCGCGGGCGTTGCCGCTGCTGTCGACCACGTCGTCCTGGAGCTTCCAGTAGCCCCACGGCGAGTCGGCGAGAACCTCGCTGTCGTACGACATCAGATGTACGTCGTCTCGAGGATTAGTGACACGGTCAGGTCGGTGGGTGCGGCGTCGACGGCGGTGACGACGAGGGCGATCAGGTCGCCGTCGGCGAGCGCCACGTCCGCCGGGTCGGTGTGCCCGCTGGACGTGGTGACCGACATGGCGGTGAACCCGGTGGCGTCCGAGCCGTTGATCGTCAGCTTGCAGGTGGCGCTGGTGCCGCCGTTGATCCGATGCCGGCAGGACACCAGCTTGACGGTCGTCCCCGTGTGGACGGGCACGAAGAAGGGCACCTTGTAGGTGCCGGCGTCGATGGTCCCGGGGATCGCGAACGTGTGGGAGTGCCAGGAGGTGAGGGCCCGCCAGGCGACACCCGGCGTAGCGGAGGCGCGGGCGTTGAGGACGTAGCCGTCGGTGCCGACGGCTAGGCGGGCCGGCATCGCCGACGCTGTCGCGACGATCAGGTCGCCCTTCGTCGTCACCACGCTCTTGGCGACGTCGTCGGTCAGGGCACGCCAGCCGGTGTTGCCCGTGCCGCTCTCCTTGACGTAGAAGGCGGTGCCGGCGGCGCCGTCGGTTCGCATGTAGATGTCGCCGACGTTGCCGGTGACCGCCCCCTCCGGCGAGCCCGTCCCGCGCTTGACGTTGCCGGCGGAGATGACGCCGCTCCAGGCGTTCGCCACCCGCAGCTTGTAGTCGTGCGACGTCGTCACCGCTGAGGAGTCGACGCCCACCTTCGCCTGGAGGGCTTCGATCGAGTCGTTGGCGTTGGCGTGCTGTTCGTCGTGCAGGACGCCCGCGGTGTCGAGATAGTCGGCGGACGTCGGGTTGGTCAGCGTGTCGAGCGACGTCGGGAAGCTGGTGCTCATCGGTCCACCTCACGGTCGGTCTGCTGGAGTCGTGCGAGCTCGGCGGTCAACGCTGCGAGCTGCGCTTCGAGGATCGCGATGCGGACGGCCTGTTCGCCGATCCGCCGGCCCAGCCCGTCGACGACCGGCTGCACGTCGACATCCATCGTCATCCCACCTTGCACAGTGCGTAGACCGAGCCGCCGCCCGGGATCGTGACGAGCCGCCATTCGACGTTGAAGCTGCCGACCTTCAGGCTGCCGACCTGCGCTTGGCCGGCCATGACCAGCGTCCCGTAGCCGAGAATCGACACGTTGTCGGCTCGCAGCGTGCCGACCTTCAGGCTGGCGTCGAACTGGACGCCGTCCGTCGAGTAGGCGCCGAGCGTGGCGACCCGGCTGCCGTTCACGTTGAACGTCAGCCCGCCGTTCCGGTTCGAGATGCTCGCCCCGGACGTCCACCTGATCTGGTCGACGTCGGTGGCGCCGCCCTCACCGGCCGACCAGGCGCCGATGCTGATGCTGCCGAACTGCGCTCGACTGTTCGCCCCGCCGATGGCGACATCCCCCATCGACGCGCCGGAGATGCGGACCGGGTTCGCCGGGTTCACACCCGACCGGGAGCCCTGCCCGCCGCCCGTCAGGTCGCCCGTGATCCGGGCATTGTTGGCGACGAGGTTGCCGCTGCCGTCGACCGTGAACACGTCGTTGACGTTGATGACGTTGCCGGACTGGCCGAAGCTGGTGAACCGGGAGGCGTCGACCGTGCCCCGGAAGATGGCGGTGCCGTCCCGACGCAGCTCGAACGTCCTCGCGGACAGGGTGCCGGCGAAGATGCCATCCAGGCTGAACACGACACCGGGCGAGCCGCCGTAGTAGTCGCCTGCCCGCAGCCGGCCGTTCGTCCCCAGGTCGACGGTCACGCCGATCACCTGGCTGGCCGGGGAGAGCTTCGACAGCTGGATCGCGTTGGCCGCGATCGTCTCGGCTGTGATCGCCGACGCGGCGACCTTGCCGGCGACGACCGACCCGGCGGCCAGAGCGTCGGCCGTGACAGCGCCGGCCGCCAGCGTCTCGGCGACGACCGAGCCGACCGACAGGTCCGCCGACGACGCGGTCACCGTCGCCGTCTGCTGCGACGTCGTCCACGGCGACGGATTGCCCGACGAGTCGACCGCCCGCACCCGCAGCCAGTAGACGGTGGCCGGCTCCAGGTCGGAGAACGCGACGACGGTGCCGCCGACCAGCCGGGAGCGCGCCGACGTGAACGCCGGCGTCGTGTCGATCTGCACCTCGTACTGCCCGGCGCCCCAGGCGACGTCGACGTCGGCGACCTGCTGCCACGACACGACCAGGCTCCGCAGGCCCGCCGACACGACCAGCTGCGCCGGCACCGCCGGGATGCCCGTGTCACCGGCAGCGGTGAACGCGACCCACGGCGACCAGTCGGAGCGGCGGCCCGACCGGGTCACCGTCCGCACCCGCGCCCGATGCGCCGTATCGGGCACCAGCGGCTCGAACTGTGCGCCCGTCGACGTCGACGTGCGAGACAGCACCACCGGGTCGGCGCCCAGCCGCTCGACCTCCGCCTCGTACACCTCCGCACCCGACACCGACGACCACGACAGGGTCGCGGTGGACACACCCAACGCGGACAGGGTGCCGACCGTCAGCCCGTCCGGCGGCTGCACCAGCACCGGCTCCGACGGCGGGATCGGATCGGTCGGCGGTGTCGTCAGCACCGGACCCGGCGACAGGAGCGTGTCGATCTGCCGGGCGATCCGCTCCGATGCCAGCTCGAGCAGGTCGCCGAGCGTCACCTCGCAGGTCGCGCCGGCGTCGTCCAGCCGGAACGAGATGGAGGACACCCGTGCGCTGACCAAGGTGCCCGGCGTCTCCTCGTAGGCGACCGTATCGCCCAACGTCCAGTCGTCGAACACCACCCGCCTCGGCGCGTCGGCCTGGACGGTCACCGTGCGGGACGTCGCCTCGTCCGCCTGGCGGGCCAGGACCGCCGAGCCGATCAGCCGGCGGGTCGCGTCGGACAGCTCGCCGGACGACGAGACCCACCGCTCCCGTCGGCGGCGGCTTGTCGTCGCTGCGCTCACCGTCACCTGGCCGGCCGCGTCGGCGACGTAGGCGACGGTGCGAACCTCCCGGGTGGTCGACGTGCGGCGGGCGTCGCGGACAGCGTGCCCCGGATGGAACACGACTGTGCCGGTGAGGTCGCGGCCCCACGACCGGCGGACGTGCAGCCGGCCGCGCTCGTCGACCTGCCAGTCGGCGTTGGCCCACTCGGCGAACTGCCTCATCCACTGGTAGAGGTCGCCGCCCGGCTCGACCTCCAGGCTGGCGCTGTCCGTCCAGGCGGTGCCGTCCGAGTCGGCGCCAGCCGTGAACGTCGGCGTCACCTGCGGGACGCACCCCCGGCTCTGCGCTTCGCCGAGCAGGTCGAGGAACACGCTGAGCGCCCGGGCGTTCGTGAAGCCCCGGCTGAGCGTGACGTGGTCGGGGTAGCCGGGTGGCAGCACGACCGCGTCGGCGAGCAGCTGGCCGACGCCGGGCCCTTGGACGAGGATGCGCTTGGCGCCCGCCTCGTCGACGAAGTCGGTGACCACGTCGGCCCGCAACATCGAGAAGCGGGGCTGGCCCTTCCACCAGAACTGCCAGACGTGCTCGCCGTCGAGCAGCGCAGCGTTCTGCTCGACCCACGGGTCGGTCGGGTCGAGCAGCACCGCGCCGGCCCCAACGTCGGACAGCACCATCGACCATTCGAAGCCGGCCGGGCGGGGGACGACAGCGAGGAGGGTGGACAGGTCGTCGTCGTAGACGCGGACCTGCCAGCCGTGCAGGGCGCTGGCGGCGACGTACTCGGGGGTGACCGTCCACTGGCCGACACCGCCGAGCAGGATCGGGGCCGCCCACTCGATCTGGTAGACGCCAGGGTCGACGGACCAGTCGCCGCCATGCCCCGACACAGTGTCGCCGTCGTAACTGCCATCGCCGTCGTAGATCGACGACACGTCGTAAGCAGCCGAGCGAGGCAGCCCAGCGGACGCCCACGCGACCGTCGGCCCGGCAGCCGGGGAGACAGTCCACGGTTCAGCCCCGCGAATCGGATCGGCGGACGCCCAAGAAATGGTCGGCCCGGCAGCCGGGGAGACAGTCCACCGACCAGCGCCGGGCGTTGCCCCACGGTAAAGCCGCTCCGCCCGGTAGGTGATCGTCCCGTCGCGGTAGCCGGCATCAGCAACACGCTCGACAGTCGACCAGGCGACGACGTAGACCTGGTCGACCGTCCAGTCGCCGCCGCCTCGCGTCGGGTTGGCCGACGCCCATGCGACGACCCGCTGGTCGGCGTAGCTCTGGTCCGCTCGGTAGCCGGTGTGCGACCGGTAGCCGGTCGACATGGCCTAGCCCAGCGCGCCGATCTTGTTCCCGCTCGCCGGGAACGAGATGAGCACGTCGGAGCCGTTCGGCGTCACCACCCCGTCGCCGTAGAGCAGCAAGATGCTCGTCGCCGCGTTGCCCGTGTCCTTGTAGATCAGCACCTTCTCTACCGTCGATCCGGTCACGTCCTCGATGGTGACGTCGGCGGCGTCGAGCACGCCGAGCGTGCAGGTCTTGTCGACCAGCGGGTCGGACGTCGCGACGATGGCGGCACCGGCGATGTCGTCCAAATACTCGTCGGCGGCCAGGTCGACGGTGTAGGCGCCCGAATCGACCAGCGCCACCTTGATGTCGTCGTTCAGCCAGTCGATGTCACCCTGACAGAAGTGCTCGAGGCCCTTCTGATAGAAGTCGCTCGCCATCGTGTGCTCCTCTAAATCAGGTAGGGCGGCTGGTAGGCCAGGGTTGCGGTGCCGGTGCCGGCATCGGCGGTGAGCGTCAGCGTCTGCGTGCCGGGGACGAGCTCCATCCAGCGGGCCGACCCGCTGTGCGTGATCTTGTCGATGACGCTGGTGGAGCCGGCGAGCGCCGTGAACTCGCCGACGTCGAGCACCACGCTGTCGCCCTCGCCGATGGTCCCGGTGTATTGGAGGATCAGGTCCGGCGCGTAGACGGTGTTCGTCAGCACCGGGTTGGTGAGCGGCCCGGCGAAGGTGACGGTCATCGCCTCGACCGGGGCGCTGCCGGGCATCGTCACGACGAGCGGCGTGCCCTTCACAACCTCCTCGGTGACCTCGTCGCCGTACCAGCACGGGTCGGCCATCACCACCTCCAACGTCAACCTGTGCTCGCCCGTCTTGAACCGGACGACGGGGATCTCGGCGACGACCTCGCCCAGCCCGGTGAGCGTCTCCACTGCGCTCGGCCCCGTCGACCGGCGCCGCGTCCACGTCACCTCCCGGCCCTTCACGCTGGCGACCAGAGCGACGAGCGCGTCAAGGTTCTCGGCGGCCTGCGCCAACCGCTCCCCGGCCGTCGCGGCGGCGTCACCGTCGGCGTCGAGGTTCGTCACGAACAGGGTCATGACGAAGCCACCCTCACTGAGGCGCTTCTCCTGCCATCGGCTGCCCCTGCGGCCGGGGATGGCGATGTTGCTGCCGACCCGTGCGGGGATGCGGTCCTCGACCGACTCGACCAGCCAGCGCCAGCCCTCCAGGTCGACGCCGTCGGCCTGCCAGTATTCGGCGCCCCACAGGCCGCTCATCCGGCCAGCACCCCGCTGCGGGCCACCGTCCGCAGCCGACGCTCGACGGACGTCGACGCCGGCTCGGGCGCAGGGTTGTTCACCACGATGCTGACGGACGGGCCGGCGCCGACACCCAGCCGGCGGCCCGTCTCCTCCCAGATGTCCAGGCTGCGGGCCCGCTTCGCCGGGCTGAGCGGGATGTACGCTTCGCCGCCCGTCTCCGGCTCCGCCCACACCCGCCACGCCCCCGCCGGGGCGATCTGCGCGACATGGCTCTCGCCACCGTTGGCGAAGTAGTCGACGATGCCACCCTGTGCATGGGAGCGCGCCCAGTCCATCGCCGCCTGCGCTGCGGCAGACACGGACGCCCCGACCGTCACCGTGACATGCCGGTCACCCAGCCGAGCCAACTGGTCAGCGACGCCCCGGATAGCGTTGCCCGCTTCGGCCGCCCCGGACACGGAGACGTTCACGTTCGGGTCCGACTGTTCCAAGTCCCAGCCGGCGTCGGTCACTCCTTCCAGTGCCCGCTGCACATCCTCCGCGCCCGACTGGCTGACCGCCGTCTCGATCTGCTCGGGCAGCAAGCCGTAGGTGGCGAGCAGCCCGTCGCGGATGGAGGTGTCGGTGATGCCGGCGGCGTCCATCACCGCGATCAGCGAGTCGCGCTGCGTGTAGAGGGTGTCGCGGGCGCGGGCCGTGTCCCCGTCGACCTGCAGCTGGGCGACGGCCAGGTCGTAGGCGCCTTGCGCCTGGTCGAGCATCGCCTGGCGGAGAGCACGCGACGATTCGGATGTCCCGTCGAACGTGCCGCCCGTCGCCAGCGCCGCCTGCAACGTCTGGTCCATGGCGTCGCGGAGCCGCAGGTCGGCCTCCTCGGCGCCCATCGACGCGCCGGTCAGACGGTCGACGGCCTGCGTGAACGTGTCGATCGCGGAGGCCGCCTGGTCGGCGCCGTCGGCCGCTTCGACCGCGGCGGCGGCCATCTCCCGGGTGCCCTGCGACGCCGGGTCGATGACCCCGCCGGCGCCTTCGAACGCGCCGAGGATCGCTTCGCCGACGGTGTCGAGGTTGTCGGCGACGCTCGCCGATTCGTCGCCGACAAGGCCGAGCGCCCCGGCGAGGTCGCCGAGACCTTCGGCGGCGGTCGACACCATGCCGACGCCGGGCAGCGCTTCGAGCATCCCGCGGAACACGTCGACGGCGGGGCCGCCCATCCCGCCGATCTGGTCGAGCGCCCCGCCGACCCGTTCGAAGCCCTCCGCGGTCAGGCCGAGGATCCCGGACAGGTCGCTGAGCCCCGACTCGGCGAGCGCGGCGAACGACTCGGCCAGCGCGCCGATCGCCGGGGCGGCGTCGGTCGCGAGCTTGCCGAGAGCGTCGGTCGCTTCGGTGACCGACGGGGTGACCTCGGTGAGGACGGCGCCGAGCCCGCCGAACGCGGCGTCGGCGAGGGGCTGCAAGCCGAGCAGCGCCTGGTTCTTCAGCACCTGCAGCTGCTCGGACCAGTCGGCGGTGTCGGCGGCGGCGCCGCGGATCGTGTCGCCCCCCGAGCGGATCGAGTCGACGAACCCGGCGACGTCGAGCGTGCCGTTGCGGATCAGGTCCGCCATCTGCGCGCCACGGTTCCCGAACGCTTCGACCGCCAGCGCGGTCGCCTCGGTCGGCGTCGCCGCACCCTCGATCTGCTCGAACAGGCCGGTGAGCGCCTCCTGCGCGGGGACGCCCTGCGCGGCCATCTCGCCGATGTAGCGGGTCAGCGGCTGCATGACCGTCGACAGGTTCAGGCCGGCCTGCTGGAACGTCCCGGCGAGCACCGCGGACGTCTCGAAGTCCAGGCCGACGGTCCTGAGCTTCGGGCCGAGCGTCGCGAGCTGATCGGCGAGCTGGCCGACCGGGGTGCCGGTTTCCTGCATCACCCGGAACAGCTCGTCGAGCTTCGGGCCCGCCTCCTCGGCGGAGAACCCCCAGTTGTTGATCAGCGCGGCGGTGGCGTCCAGGTTGCCGCGCAGGTCCGTGCCGGTGATCCGGCTGAGGTCGAGCACCTGGGCGGACAGGCCCTCCAGGTCGTCCCCCGCGAAGCCGGTCTTCTGGCCGAGGGTCGTGACCGCCTCGCCGACCTGGTCGAGCGACGCCGGGACGGTCGACGCGACGTCGCGGAACGACCCTTCGAGCTCGTCGAGGTCGCTGCCGGTCGCCCCGGTGAACACCCGCATGTCGTCGCGGACCGAGTCGAACGTGCCGCCCAGGTCGACGAGCGCCTTGCCTGCGGCGACCGCGAGGCCGGCGGCGGCGACACCGGCCGCGGCGAGACCCGCCGAAGCGGACACGCCGAGCTGCCCGAACGCGGCGCCGGTCTGGTCGGCGTCGGTCTGCGCTCGGGCCAGGTCGCTCGTGTCGAGCACGAGACGGGCCTTCAGGTCGGGCAGGGCACGGTCGGCCATCTCACCCCGCTCTCAACGCTTCGAACATGGCCAGGTCGAGCACGCCGCCGCTGGGCGTCTCGACGGCGGGCCGGGCGGCCCGCCGCGGGTCGTGCGCGGCGGCGAGGAGCGCCAGCTGCGCGTACGTCATCGCCCAGAACTCGCTGTCGGAACGGCCGAACGTCACGGTGGCGAGGTGGTAGAGCGCCGGCCAGTCGAACGGCTCGGCCTGCTCTTCGTCGCCTCGCCCCCCGCTTTTCCCGCTGGCGCTGGGAACGCTTCGACCCACGCCGCGACGAGCACCCTGACGCAGTCGTTCACCTGCCCGTCGACCAGGTCGAGGGCGTCGTCGGGAGTCGTGCCGAGCGCCGCCGCCAAGAAGACGGCCAGGTCGCCGACACCGCCCTTGTCCCACCCGGAACGGGCCGCGGCCTGCAAGCCGTCGAGGACGACGGCCGCCGCGGCGAGCGACCCCCACGTGTCCTCCAGCAGCTTGAGGCCACGCAGGCTGAACCGGCAGTGGCCGGTCTCGCCGCCGGCGAGGGCGATGGGAACGCCGGCGGCGAGGATCCGGTCGGAGTCGGACGGCACGATCAGGTGATCGCCGCTGCGGTCTCACGCAGCTGGACGGTCAGCCACTTGTTGCCGGTGGCGAGCAGCGGCATCGCGACCGCGTCGACCGTGTACAGCTTGAACGCCTCCTCGGCCAGGCCGAGCTCCGGGAACGACGACAGCTTCATCTTGTGGATCGTGAAGAGCACGTCGCCGGTGGTCACGTCGCCGCCGCCGGTCGGGGTCTTCGCCATCAGCTTGAAGTAGTTGAAGCGGCTCGAGTTGACGATCTCGTGGGTGACGGTCTGGTTGGGGGTGGTGCCGGCGTCGGCGGTCGTGCCGCCCACGAAGACGGGGAGCAGGTCGAAGGAGAACTTCGCGAAGCCGATCTGCACCTTGATGTTCGTGAGGAGCGAGTCGCTGTCGAGGAGCTGGTTGTCGCCTCGCAGCTCGACGTTGTTGACGTCGCCGGAGATGGTGACCTGCTTGATGCCGGGCACGTCGATCGACGATCCGTAGGTCGCGGAGCCGCCGGCCGGGTCGGCGGTGAGCTGGGCGATCTTGGCGTCTTCGACGGCGAACGTCTTGGTGACATGGGTGAGCGCCATCAGTCCTCCTGGGACTCGGGGGTGGTGTCGGGCCCGCCCCCGGAGGGTGCGGTGGGGCCGCCGCTTGGGGCGTCGCTGTCGAGGCGGGCGCCTTCGACGGTGGTGAGGAACACGTCGAGCTGCCCGTCGGGCACGTCGACGTGGTGCGCGTGGACCGGGTACACCGCGGGCGGCGGGCCTCCGACGGTGATGCGGATCTCGCCGTCGGCTTGGGGGACGTGGACGGTGGCCACTGCGGCTCCTACAGGTCGCGGGTGATGTCGACGGTGAGGGCGTGGTGCACGAGGTTCGTGTCGCGTTCGACGAAGCGGACGCTGCCGGCGAGGCGGCTGCCCCAGGCGTGTTGGGGGTGGGCGGAGAGGCGGGCGGCGTGAACGGCCCGGGCGACCGCTCGGGGGAGCGCCACGTTCTCGGCGGGCGCGTTGGTGGTCGGGTCGCGCCAGCGTTGCCACACGTCGATCTGGGCTTGTTCGGAGACGACGGGGTCGGCTTCGTGGTCGCCGGAGAGGGCCGGGACGATCGAGATGCCTTCGTGGACGACGACGTACGGCAGGGCGGCGGCTTCGGGGGCGGCGTCCCGGTAGACGGGGCAGCCGACGAGCGCGGCGTCGATCGCGGCTTTGAGGGCGCCGGCGGTGGTCGTGGCCATCAGGGCTGCCAGGCGGCGACGGCCTGCTCGACGGCGGGCCGCAGGAACGGTCGGGGCGGCTGGTGGCTGGTGCCCCACTCGTAGAACGCCAGGTAGAAGGCTGAGGCGTCGGGGCCGATGTCGAGCACGACGAGGCTGTCGGCGGAGGCGTCGGTGACGGCGATGGTCGCGGCGCCGGCGCCGGTGAGGCGGGGGGCGGTGGCGGTCATGCGGGAGGCCATGTCGTCGGCGAGCCGGCGGAGCGACCGTTCGGCGTCGGCCTTCATGTCGTCGGTGGCCTGGTCGAGGCCGGCCCGGAAGTCGGAGTCGTCGATCTCGAATGGCATCTACGCCTCCGCCTTCTTGAGGCCGGCACGGGCGTGGAGGCGGGCGTCGGCGACCGTCGCGACCGTCCACGCCGCCCCGCCGACCGTCGCCCGGTCCCCCGGACGGACATCCGTGCCGTACGGGAGGAGCAGCACAGCGTCGACCGTCTGGCCGGCCTGGTCGGCCAGCAGCCGGTCAGACGGGCCGGGCACCATCAGCCAGCCCGCCGGGGTGCTCAACGCAGCGAGCACGCCGACCGTGTTCCCTTCGCTGTCGACCGTCACCCCCGGCCTGGACAGCGACACCGTGTCCGGCAGCGCGGCGGCCACCTGGGAACGCATCGACGTCAGCTCGGCGGCGGTCAGCATCCCAGGTCACCCCCCGGCAGGCGTGACCGTCGACCCCGCAGCGCGGCGCTGGTGGACGGCGGCCATCTGCAAGCAGTGGGCGAACACGTCGCCCCGGTCGAACCGCTGGTCGCCGGTCGAGAACCCGAAGCGGGGCGACACCTTCGACGCCTTCCACCGCCAGCCCTCCGCCGCGGCGGCGTCGAGAGCCCACGTCGCCGCCCACGGCCCGCCGTTGTCGACCCACACGACGCCGCCGTCGTCGACAGCACGGCCCGTCACCGGCTGGCCGGCCAGATCGGGCCACGACGGCGCCGTCGCAGCCGACGTGCCCGCGACCGCGCACTGCCACCAGCGGCCCGACGTCTTGACGACCGTCCCGGCCGTGTAGACGGTCGCCGCCTGCCAGGCGGCGGCGCCGTCCACGTTGAGCGGGCTGTTCCCCGCCCGGTCCGGCCGGCGGGCCAGCTCGAGAAGGTCGTCGACCTCGGCTGAGGTGAGGGTGGGATCCTCCGCGGAGGCGACCATCCGTTCGAGCCGCTGCCGCGCCTCGGTGCTGTTCACCGGCGGGGACGACCCGCCGGCTTCGTCGCGGCGGGAGGCTCGACCGGGGGCGGCCCGTCGGGCTCGGGCTCGGGCTCGGGCGCCGCGTCGGTCTCGGCCCACGTGTAGCCGCCGCCAGGGACGTCGACCCTGACCGCCCGGGCGACCGGGATCAGCTCGCCGGCGGCGAGCTGCGCGTCGAAGCGTTCCCGCTGGTGGGTGCCGGCAGCCGGCACGTCGAGCTCGACGACCACACCGCCGGCACCCCGGAACCAGCCCGTGTCGGGCATCAGGCGCTCCGAGGAACCCGGAACACGGTGATGAAGCCGGTCATCGACGCGGCGACGTCGATGTTGACGGTGCCGTCGTTCTGGATGAAGCGGGCCGAGGTGAGCGGCCCCACCCACTTGACGCTGGCGGTGGGGTCGCCGTCGCCGCAGGCGACCGCCAGGTCGCCCTGGCCGGCGGCGTCGGCCGGCGGGTTGTCCCCAGCCTTGATCGTCGCGGTCTTCGCGCCGTCGAACGTGTTGACGACGCGGATGACGTACTCCTCGGTCGGGTCGGCCGGCGTGAAGACGTGGTGGTTCGTCGCGTCGATGGCCGTGCCGGCCGGGTCGGCGACGACGGTGTTCGGGGTCAGGTCGACGACGGTGATCGCTGTGCGGGCCACGGGGGCCCTCCTTTACGGAGTGGGGGTGGGGACGTGGCGCCAGCGACGCCCCGTCTTGATCTCTGAGACGATGGATTCGTGGACGCCGAACGTGCGCGCCAGGCTCCGCCCCGTCTCCCCCTCGGCCAGCCTGCGACGGATCTCCGTCACGGCCTCCTCGGTGAGTTTCGCCTGGGTGTTCTTGCTGCCGGCGTGGGCTGCACCGATCTTGCGACGGTGCTCGGCCGACTTGGGCACACCGCGTCCGGATTCGCCCAACAGGCGCATCTGCTCTCGGTGTGACTCGTCGACCTCTCGGTTCGCCCACAGTCGGGCACGGTGCTCGGCTGACTTGGGCTTGCCCCGGCAAGACGTTGCGACGTTCTCCCTCTGCTCCGGGGTGAACCGGTAGCCGAGAATGCTGTACGCCGTCGGGCTGAGGTTGTATCCGTTATCGCGGTCGAAGGGGCGCAGGGCGTCTAGCCACGCCTGCTCTCGCTCCACTAGCGACGCAGCGGCCGAGACGAGCTCGACCAGCTCAAAGCGGAACGACGGCTCACCGTGGCGGTCCCAGGACGCTTGCAGGTACCGGTTCGGGTGGGACCCGCGGCGCAGATGGCGGCGATGTGCCTGCCATCTGCGCCGCACGTCCACAGCCGAGCCGATGTACGCCTTGCCGGTCGCCTCGTTGACGATGGCGTAGACACCGCGCGCCTTCGACATCAGGTGATCGAGGCCACCAGCGTCGCGATGCCGGTCGGGCGCAGCAACTTAGCCCCGTACAAATGGAGTCCCTTGATCGCGTCGGAGAAGGCGTCCTGCGGCCGGTACGCCTCGACCTTGTTGATCTGCTCGGCGTACGCGATCGCGCCCGGGTAGCCGGCGAGGACCAGGTAGTCGTCGCCGGTGACGAGCGGCGCGTTGTTCGACACGAGCACGTCGAAGCCGAGCGCACGGCCGACCTGCCCGTTGCGGAGCGCCTCGGTCGACCCGGACGCGTCGGCCCGCACGAACCGGTCGTCCTCGAGGAGCAGACCGTGGTACCAGGGGGGCACGACGACGTAGCGGCCGGCCTGCGGGACGTTCGCCTCGTCGAGCTTGACCTTCAGCTTGCGGAGCTGCGTGAAGGCCAGCGCCGCGGTCGTCACCGACACGGTGCCGAGGGCGTTGCCGGAGTCGACGCCGGTGTACAGGCCGACGACGTACTGGTCGGCGACGTCGCCGAGCGCGTAGGCGGCCTCGGTGGCGGCCTCGTCCATCAGGGCGCCACCGGAGCGGGCCTGGCGCAGGTCGACGTCGTCGACCTCGAACGCGAAGTACTTGGCCTGGTCGATGAGCAGGCTGCGCTGCGCGTCGGTGAGCTGCTCGGGGGTGACGGTCGTCGAGCCGGGCGTGTACGTCGCGACGGTCGGACGGGAGATCGACGTGATCCGGACGGTGTCGCCGTACTCGGTGATCTCGCCCTCGTAGTCGCGGTTCACGACCGACGGGCCGGCGTAGACGAGCGCCTTCTTGAGGGATGCCTGGAGCTGGGCGGCCCAGACCTCGGGAACGAAGTTGGTGATGGCCATCAGGGGGCCTTTCTCGGGTCGGGCGTCAGGTGACGCCGAGGAGCTGGTTGAGGCGGCCCTCGCTCTTCGCCTTGACGATCTCCTCGGGCGTCATGCCCTTCAGGTCGTCGCGGCCGAGCTGGCCGGGTGCCGGCGCGCCTCGGGGGCCGCCGTCTGCTCCGCCCGGGGTGGGCGTGGTTGTCCCCTGTGGGGTGCTGGCCCGCAGGTAGGGCTTGGCGTCGAGGAGCCCGGCGACCGCTTCGGCGACACCGGCCGGGCTGCCGTCGTCGGCGACGGTCACAGCGTCGGCGGGCAGCAGCGCGGCGACCGCGTCCGGGTCGACGACACCGACACGGGCCGCTTCGGCGACGACCGCGGCCCGCAGCGCGACGGCCCGGGCCCGCTCCTCGGCGCTGCGGGCCCGCTCCTCCGCCTGGCGGGCCGTCTCCTGCGCCTTCTCGAGCTCGGTCTTCTGGGACGCTTCGAGCTCGTCGAGGCGGCCGGCCTTGGCCTTCAGGTCGTCGTAGTCGCCGTACTTGGCTCGTTCGCGGGCGAGCCGGTCCTGCACGATCCGGTCCAGCTCGGTCTGCGTGAACGTCCTGTCGTCGGCGGGCGGGTCGGGGGTGCCCTCAGCCATGAGGTGTCCTCCAGGTGGAGTGGGTTGGTGGTGGTCCGCCCTGTTCAGCGCCGGGCGTCGCGTGTCACGACCGGTCGGGTGGTGCACCGGCAGTGCGGGTGGAACTCGACGTCGGCGTCGAGGAGGCGCTGTTCGCCGGCGGCGAGGTCAGCGCAGAACGGGCAGGCGTCGGGTGCGGCGACGACGTCGAAGCCGGCGACGGCGGGCTGGGCGTCCATCGCTGCCCGTTCGGCGGCGCGGGCGGTGTCGACGACCGTGTCGCCGAGCCGGCGGGTCAGGACAGCGGTGCCGACCGTGCGGGGGGCCGGATGGCTGTCCGCCCGGGCGGCTCGAGTGGAGATCACCGCGCCGACCGCGACGCGGCCGACGGGTGCGCCGTCGATGGTGCGGCCCGCCCATCGGGCCGGGTTCAGCCCGACCGGCCGTGCGGGAACCCCGCGGGCGGCGACGTAGCCGGCGACGTAGCCGTCGGCGCCGGCGACCGCTTCGATCTGAGCGGCGGCGACCGTGCGGGCGGAGCGCCGGGCGAACACGGCGACCGCGTCCGTGTCGTCGACGTCGAGTCCGTCCCACCAGTCGACGACCGTCGCGACGGTGCGCCCGGCGAGCCGGCGCACCCGAGCCCGGTAGGCGGCGGTCAGAGCGTCCACGGCTACTCGCCGGCGAGCCGTTCGGGGGCGTCCAACCCGAAGGAGACGGCCTGGGTGAGGGCGTGCTCGGCGAGCATCGCCTTGAAGCGGGCGATCTGCGGGGGGGTGTAGCCGGCGTCCTCCCACAGCTGCTGGTGGGGCACGCCGAGCGCCAGCTTCTTCACCAGGCTGTCGACGTGCTCGGACTCGGTGCGCGACTCCGGGTCCGACCAGATCGTCTCCGCTGCCGTCGCCGACGAGCGTTCGTCGCCGAGCACCGCGAACGCCAGGCGGATGACCTCCTCCCACGCTTCGCCGTAGTGGCGCTGGCGGGAGTGCACCTTGGCGATCAGGCCGGTCTCGGTGGCCTTCAGGCTCTCGCCCGACGGGAACGCCCCCGACTGGCCGAGCAGGTAGTGCGGCGGGGTGCGGGTCCTCGACGCGAGGCTCTGCACCCGGTTCTCGATCGCCGCCGTGTAGTTCGCCAGGTCGGTCTGGCCGAACTCGCCGAAGCGGGCGTCGGGCGCCGACGTGTGCCACAGCCGGTCGAGAGCCACCTTGAACGCTTCGAGTTCGACGCCGGTGTCCGGGTCGACGGGCAGCTCGATGCCGGTCGCCCACCGTTGGCGGAACGCCCCGAACTCGGCGGCGACCAGCAGGTCGCAGACCAGCTTGTTGATCTGGTCCTGGGTGGAGAGCACCTCGGCGATCTCGCTGCGCACCCCCCACCGGCCGCCGGCCAGCTTCGGGCGGTTCTGCAGCTCGACGATCGGGACCAGGCCGAGCGGGTTGGGGATCTCGTCGGCCCGCTCCGCCCAGCCCGACGACGCGTCCGGCCGTCGCAGCTTGGCGATCCGGTCGGGCAGGTACACGTTGGCGTGATGCTCGCCGGTCCACTCGTCGACCCACTGCTTGACCGCGGCGAGTTTGCGGCGGCGGCTGCCCGGCGCGTACGCGACGGCGACCTGGGCGGGATGCTCGATCGTGATCTCCGGCTGGCCGTCGTCGCCGGCCCACACCATGACGGCGGCACGCCCACACGTGAGGGCCGTCGAATGGGCGATCTCCGAGTCGGCGTCCAAGCAGTTCGCCTGCCACAGCTGCCAGGCGTCCGTGTCGCCGGCCGGGTCGCCGCCGATGCGGAACCCCTCCACGTGGAGGCGCTCCTCGACAGCGTCGACGATGATCGGCATCCAGTTGTCGCACACCGCGGCGAGCATCCGCGAGAACTCCTCGCGGTACTCCTGCGTGGCGATCGCCAGCGGCTGCAGCCCCTCGTAGTACCGCTCGAGGCGGGCGGCGTCGGCGGTCTGCTGGGAGATGCGGGCGGCGAGCTTGCCGAGCCACCAGGCCGGCGACCCCTGCGACTGATCCATTGACGGGGTCACCTCCTCCTCGACGTGCGCAGCGTGCGACGCGGTTCGTCCGTGCGGAGCAGCCCGGCGGACAGGGCGTCGGTGCGGGCCCGCCACGACAGCACCGACGTGACGGCCCCGTCGATCTTGCGCGGGCTGCCCGGCCGTTCCTTCTGCAACGTCCAGCCGGGCCGACCGTCGATCAGGAAGCGGGTGTCGCGTCGGCGGGCGTTCGCGACGTGCTCGGCGAGCGGCCCGTCACCCGAGTGGGTGAGCGTCCCCGTGTGGATCGCTTCGGCCCACTGGTGGACCGCCCACGCCATCGCCTTGTCCCGGTACGTCTCCCACGGCAGGACCGTCTTGTCGCCCCACTGGCCGCGCCACTCGGCGATCTCGTCGGCCCAGTAGGGCGGGTCGGCGTACATGCGGACGACCCGCCAGCGGGCGAACGCCGCGGCCACAGCCGCCCGCACCTCGCCGCGCATCCGCAGCTCGCTGTCGGTCGAGCCGTCCGGCGCCCACCAGCCGACCGGCCACTGCCAGCCGTCCGCCAGCGTCGTCGCGACGAGCCACGTCTGGTCGTCGGACTTCGACCCGTCGAACCCGAGGGTGATCTGCTCGCGGTCGGCGACCACCCGGCCGGCGTCGGTGCGTGACGCCCACACCTGCGGGTCGACAGCCTGGTCGGAGGTTACCGTCCGGCGGTTCAGCCAGAACCGCTCGCCCGACTCGGGGTCACGGCGGTAGTCCTCCACGATCCGGTCCAGGTCCAGCCAGTCGGCGTCCCCGGCGGCGTCCGCGACCGCGCAGCGCAGACCGTCGTCGGTCGACGTGTCATGGTCCGGGCCGGCCTCCCGATGGTCGAACAGCAGCCACGGCACCGCCCGCCGCTCACGGACAGCCGCCGGGAGCGACATGCCGGCACGCTCCCAGTCCTGCTCGGCGACCGAGCCCTGCCCGGGCCGGAACATCGTCGTCGCCGACAACCCCCACGGCTCCGCCTGCGGGCGCTTCGCCAGGTTGCGGCGCAGGAAGCCGTCCATGTCCCGCAGCTCCCTCGAGAACCACAGGTGACCCTCGTCGGCCGCCGTGAACGACGGCTTGCCGCCGTCCCGGCTGATCGAGCTCGACGTCACGATCTTCGCTTCGCCGCCCGACAGCGGGTCGATGATCCGCATCAGGCCGACGTCGAGCACGTCGGCCAGCGGCCCCTCGCCCGCCACGACGACCGTCGCCCCCCACAGCGTGTCGTCCGCCTGGTCCTCGGACACGGCGGCCACCGGGATGTACGGCGACGTGACCGGGCGGCCCACCGGGACGCCGTCGGCGTCCCACCCGTCGAACCGCACCGGTGCCAGCAGCTCGGCGAGCACGACCCACGCCGCGACCTCGCTCTTGGCGGTGCCCTTGATCCGGCTCAGCACCGCCCACGAATAGCGGCGGCGGCCGACCCGCTCCACGCACCGGCAGGCCGGCCGGCCGCACAGCGCCCTCGGATGCACCTCGTAGCAGCGCCACAGGAAGCGGGCCACGTCGCGGCGCACCACCGCCGGCTGGCCGCGCACGTCGCCCGGGCCGTGCACGCAGTGCGCCTCGACCCAGTCGACGACCTCCCCGCCGAGCGTCGGCCACGGCTCCAGCGGATCCCACGCGGGCAGGCCCTTCCGGGCCACCGGTCAGCCCGCGCGGGGATCGACGCGGGGGCGGCGGCCACGACCGATCGGCACCACCCGGGCGCCGCCGTTCTGCGCCATCGGCGCCGGCTGCTCCCCATCGATCACCCAGCGCAACCGCAGCCGCGCCGCCGGGCTCATCCCATGCCGATCCTCGATCTGGCGCATCTCGCCCGACACCGCCGCCAGATTCCCCACACCCCGCAGGAACGACTCGAACAGGAACGCCAGACGCACCAGCTCGCCGTCGTCGACACGCCACTGGGTCGCCATCGGCGACGCCCACTGCCGCTCCCACCAGCGGCGAGTCTCAGCCAGCCACGCCGGCCGCTTCACCGGCAACCGCGGCGCAGGACCCGCACGGCCCCCCGCCGGCAACACCACCCACTGGAACGTCGGCGCGTTACGCCGCCGGCGCTGACCATCAGGCTTCGGAGCAGGACCGACACCAGCCATGCAGACCTCCGAACGGAGTCACCCCGGTCATCGCCCGGACCGGGTCAACGGGAAACCTGTGCACAAGCCGACAGCCAACCCGGCCCGCCTTATCCACAGAAACGGCGCTCCGACAGCCCCACCGACCCGACTCCCTGT
>JADJXE010000003.1 GCA_016716005.1 Acidimicrobiales bacterium | reverse complement strand
GGAGCCGTAGATGTCGATCTTCGTCGACGAGCGCACTAAGGTCATCGTCCGATTCACCGGCGGCCAGGGCCGGTTCCACGGCCTCGCAACCGCGACTACGGCACCCAGGTCGTCGCCGGCGTCAACTCCGGCAAGGGCGGCCGTGACGTCGAGGGCATCCCCGTGTTCGACACCGCGGCCGATGCCGTGGTGCCACCGGCGCCAACGCGGTGCCGTTCGAGTCGGTGCCGCCCAAGATGGCCTCGGGCGCCGTCCTCGAAGCCGCCACCGCCGCCGATCCCGTTCATCGTGTGTATCACCGAGGGCATCCTGACGCACGACGAGGCCCGCAACTTCAACCTGCTGAAGCGCGACCACGCCGAGAGCCGGCTGCTCGGCCCCAACTGCCCGGGGTGATCAGCCCCGGCAAGCGTAACATCGGCATCACCGCCGGTGAGATCGCACTGCCGGGCGGGCCCGCGTCGGCATCGTCGGGGCCGGTCGGGCACGCTCACGTACCAGGCGCTCTACGAGCTGAAGCAGATGTGGCATCGGCGTCACCACCTGCGTGGGGATCGGCGGCGACCCGGTGCCGGGCAACCAACTTCATCGACCGCCTCTCGGCCTTCGGAGGCCGGCCCCACACCCAGCGCCGGGGATCGCGATCGGCGAGATCGGTGGCGAGGGAGGAGGGGAAGGCGGCGGTCTTCATCGCCGACCGTCGAAGCCGGTGGTCGCGCATATCGCGGTGGCCCCGCCCTGCCGGCAAGAAGATGGGCCACGCCGGCGCCATCATCAGCGGCTGAAGGCAAGGCTCAGGCCAAGATGGAGGCTCCTCGGGGCTGCGGGCGCCAGGGAGGGCCAGAACCCCACCGAGACCGGCCTGCTCATGGTCGAGGTGCTCGCCACCTTCTAGCGGGGGCGCGGCCGGCGAGGACGGCGAAGGGGGGAGGAGCACCCGTGGCAGCCCTGAGTCAGGTTGGGACCGGGCTTCGAGGGCGTGCGCGATGCCTTTCGAGCGGAACCTCGCCGAGCACGGCGAGGTGGGCGCGCCGTTCGCGGCGTACCACGGGGGCGTCAGGTGGTCGACCTTCTGGGGCGGCGTCGCTGACGCCGACACCGGCTGGCCGTGGGAGCGCGACGCCATCGCCCTGTTCTTCTGCTAATCACCAAGGGCGTCACCGCGGTGTGCGCCAACAAGCTGAGTCCGTGAGGGCCGGCTCGACCTCGAGGCGCCCGTCGCCACCTACTGGCCCGAGCGTTCGCCCAGGAACGGCAGGGACGACATCACCGTCGCCCACCTCCTCGTCGCACCAGGCCGGCCTGGCCTGGGTCGACGGCGACATGACGGCCGAGGAGGCGCCCGTGGGAGCCGGTGGTGGAGGCGCTGGAGAACCAGCACCTGTACTGGCACCTGGGGTCGCAGCATGGGTACTACGCCACCACCTTCGGGTGGCTGGTGGGCGAGGTCATCCGGCGGGTCACCGGCCGCAGCGGGGACGTACCTGCGCGAGAGGTGGCTGACCCGCTGGCCTCGACCTGTGGATCGGCCTCCCGGAGGAGCAGGAGCACCGGGTCGCACTCCTCATCAGCATGCTCCCGCCTGGCGTCAGCGTCGAGGCCCTCGCCGACCCCGGCCACGATCCGGTGCTGCAGCCCATGTCCCAGTTCCTCGGCCCCGAGTCCAGGTTGGGCAAGGCCCTGTTCGCCTGCCCGGGCGGCGCCCTCACCGATCAGGACATCTGAACTCCCGGGCCATGCGGGCTGCAGAGGTCCCGTCGGCCAACGGGGTCGGTGACGCCTGTTCCCTCGCCCGGCTCTACGCCGCCTGCGTGGGGGAGGTCGACGGGATCCGGCTGCTTGGGGCCTGCGCAGGTGGACGCGGCGGTGACCCAGCGCACCGAGGCCCGAACACCGTGCCGTTCGACATGGACATCCAGTTCGGCCTGGGCTTCATGTTGAGCACCGGCATCCTCGCTCTGGGCGGCCCTCGCCCTTCGGGCACTTTCGGGGGCGGCGGCTCCGTCGGTTGGGCCGACCCCGACGCCGAGCTGGCCGTCGGGTACGTGATGAACCGCATGGAGATGGGCCTGGCAGGGGACCCCCGCAGCGCCACCCTGGTCGAGGCCTGCTACGCGGCCATCGGCTGACGTCGGGCTACCCTCCCGACACTCACTATCACCTCCGTGCCATCGGGTGCCGGATTACCTTGCGCCTGACAGCAGTCAGGCCTGGAAGGGGACGCGGGAATGAGCAGTGCACTGGGCAAGCGGGCTGGCCGCCGAGTTGATCGGCACCTTCTGGCTCGTGTTCGGCGGCTGCGGGAGCGCCGTGCTCGCAGGCGTCTTCCTCAGCGACGGCGACGGCGGCTTCAACCTCGGCATCGGGTTCCTCGGCGTGTCGTTCGCCTTCGGCCTCACGGTGCTCACTGGCGCCTACGCCCTCGGTCGGATCTCGGGCGGCCACTTCAACCCGGCGGTGAGCCCGGGGTGTGGGCGGCCGGGCGGTTCCTGACCGGGGACCTGCTCCCGTACATCGTCGTCCAGCTCATCGGCGGGGGTGCTTCGGCGCCGGTGCCCTGGCCCTGATCATCAACGGCAAGCAGGGCTTCGAGGCCAGCGGGAACTGGCTCGCCGCTAACGGCTTCGGCGACCAGTCGCCCGGGCTGTTCAACGCCGGGTCGGCGGCGCTGGCCGAGGTGATCGCCACCTTCATGTTCCTCGTCGTGGATCATCGGGGCGACCCACAAGAAGGCGTCGCCGGTGGCTTGGTGGCCCGGCCATCGGCCTGGCCCCTCACGCTCGTCCACCTGTTCCTGATCCCGGTCACGAACGCCCGGTGAACCCGGCCCGCTCCCTCGGCCCGGCTGTCTTCGTGGTGGGCGACCACCACCCAGGTGTGGTTCTTCTTCCTCTTCCTGATCCTCGGGGGCGCTGGTGGCCGGGTTCACCTACCGGGCGCTGTTCGAGGCCGACGAGGAGGAGCCTGCCCCTCGAGGGCACGGCCACCTGACCGGCCTGGGGTGCCCTGGGGCCCGCTGCGCCAGCCGGGGTCGGACGGGGGGCTGGTAGCGTCCAGGGGTGCGGTTGGGCGTGCTTCGCATCCGGGAGCGGCACCATCCTCGAGGCGATCCTCGGGAGGGGCTTGCTGGTCGGGAGTCGTGCTCGTCGACCGTCCGTGCCGGGCGCTCGACGTGGCGTCGGCGGCGGGCCTGCCGGCGGTGCTGGTCGAGCGCGACACCTTCGGCGCGGGCTTCGACCGCGACGCCTACACGTCCTGCGGGGTCGCCGACTGCGGGAGCACGCGGGAGCTGGTTGCCATGGCTGGGTTCATGACCATCCTGGGCCGAGAGATGTTCGACGCCTTCGACGGTCGTGGTCACCACGCACCTGTCCCTCCTGCCCGCCTTCCGCGGGGCCCACGCGGTGCCCGACGCCCTGGCCGCCGGGGTGAAGGTCACCGGCTGCACGGTGCACGTCGCCACCCCGGCGGTCGACGAGGGGCCGATCCTCGCCCAGGAGGCCGTGCCCGTGCTGCCCGGCGACACCGTCGAGAGCCTGCACGAGCGGATCAAGGCGGTGGAGCGCGACCTCTACCCCCGCACGATCGCCGACCTGCTGGAGGCGTCGCCGTGAGAGCGCTGCTGTCCGTGTACGACAAGACGGGCGTCGTCGAGCTGGGTCGGGGTCTCGTCGACCTGGGCTGCGAGCTGGTGTCGAGCGGTGGCACCTCGCGGGCCCTGGCCGAGGCCGGGCTGCCCTGCACCGAGGTCGCCGACGTGACCGGCATGCCCGAGATGCTCCGGCCACCGGGTGGTGACCCTCCACCCGAGCATCCACGGCGGCATCCTCGCCGACCTCTCGCAGCCCGAGCACCTGGGCCGACCTGGAGCGCCACGGGATCCAGCCGTTCGACCTGGTGGTGGTGAACCTCTACCCGTTCCGAGCGAACCCTCGGTGGAGCTGATCGACATCGGCGGGCCGGCGATGGTCCGGGCCGTGGCAAGAACCACGCCCACGTGGGGGTGGTGGTCGACCCGGCCGACTACGGCGCGGTCCTCGACGAGCTGCGGGGTGCCGGCAGGCTCTCCGATGAGACCAGGCGCCCGGCTGGCGCGGACCGCCTTCGCCCACACCGCCGCGCATGACGCCGCCATCGTCGCCTGGCTCGACCGCGACGAGCTGCTGCCCCCCACGCTCAACCTGGCGCTCGAGCGCTCCAGTCCCTCCGCTACGGCGAGAACCCCCACCAGCAGGGGGGCCCGCTACCGGTTCGTGGGCCGCCACTCGTGGTCGGGACGACGCCGTCCAGCACGGCGGCAAGGAGCTCAGCTACCTCAACCTGTACGACACCGAGGCGGCCTGGCGGCTCGTCCACGACCTCGGGACCGCCCGGCGGTGGCGATCATCAAGCACGCCAACCCTGCGGGCGGCGGTCGCCGACCACCCCACCACCGCCTACACCTCGCCAACGAGTGC
The DNA here is from genome assembly GCA_016716005.1 of Acidimicrobiales bacterium. Lineage (NCBI taxonomy): Bacteria > Bacillati > Actinomycetota > Acidimicrobiia > Acidimicrobiales > Acidimicrobiales bacterium. The sequence continues at coordinate 51,866 of JADJXE010000003.1, read as the reverse complement.
GACCCCACCTCGCCTTCGGCGGCATCGTGGCCGTCAACCGGCCGGTGCCCGGTGAGCCTGGCCGAGGCCCCCGCCGGTGTTCACCGAGGTGGGTGGTCGCCCCGGGCTACGAGCCGGGTGCGCTCGACGTCCTCCTGGCGAGGAAGGAACCTCCGGGTCCTCGAGGCAGCACCGCCGTCCCCGGTCGCCCTCGACCTCCGGTCGATCGACGGCGGTCTGCTCGCCCAGCAGGCCGACCGCGCCCGGTCGATCGGGCGGCCTGGCGGGTCGTCACCGCGGTCCCGCCCACCGAGGACCAGTGGGCGGACCTCGAGTTCGCCTGGCCGGTCTGCGCGGCCGTGAAGAGCAACGCCATCGTGCTGGCGGCGCGCGGCGGGCAGGCCGTGGGCATCGGCGCCGGCCAGCAGAGCCGGGTCGACGCCGTGCAGATCGCGGCTCGCAAGGCCGACGGCCGGGCCGCGGGCGGCGTGTGCGCCAGCGACGCCTTCTTCCCGTTCCGCGACGGCCTCGACGCGTCCGTCGCGCCGGGGTCACTGCGGTGATCCAGCCGGGCGGCTCGGTGCGCGACGACGAGGTGATCGCGGCGGCGGACGAGCACGGGGTGGCCATGGTGTTCACCGGCGAGCGGCACTTCCGGCACTGATGGCCGCGCAGCTGCTCGACGGCGCGGCCCTCGCAGCCGCGATCCGCGCCGACCTCGCCACCGCCACGGCCGAGCTGGCCGTCGCCGGCGTCCGGCCCGGGCTGGGCACCATCCTCGTCGGCGACGACGGTGCCAGCGCCACCTACGTCGGTGCCAAGATCCGCGCCTGCGACGAGGTCGGCATCGCGTCGATCCACGCGCACCTCCCGGCCGACACCGCCCAGGAGCAGCTCCTCGATGTCATCGGGCGGTTCAACGCCGACCCCGCCGTCGACGCCTACCTGGTGCAGCTGCCGCTGCCCGGTCACCTCGACGAGGAGGCCGCGCTGCTGGCCGTCGACCCGGCCAAGGACGCCGACGGCCTCCACCCGGTGAACCTGGGGAAGCTGGTCATGGGCACGCCCGGACCGCTGCCGTGCACGCCGCACGGCATCCAGGAGCTGCTCGTGGCCAACGGGGTGCCCATCGAGGGCCGCCACGTGGTGATCATCGGTCGTGGGCTCACGATCGGGCGCCCCCGGCGCTGCTGCTCGCCCTCAAGCGGCCGCACGCCAACGCCGCGGTCACCGTGGTGCACACCGGGGTCGGCGACCTGGGCGCCTACACCAGGCAGGCCGACGTCCTCGTGGCCGCGGCCGGCACCCCCGGGCTGGGGGCGACGCGCCCGTGACCCGCATCAGCGACCTGCTGCAGGCCGGCCCCACCGTCTCGTTCGAGTTCTTCCCGCCCAAGACGCCCGAGGCCGAGGAGGCCCTCAGCCGCGCCCTCGAGGAGCTCGAACCGCTCGGGCCCTCGTTCGTGTCCGTCACGTACGGCGCGGGCGGCTCCACCCGTGCCCGCACCCACGAGATCGTGGTGCGGATCCTCCGCGACACGGCGATGACGCCGATGGCGCACCTCACGTGCGCGGCCCACGCCCGCTCCGACCTCGTCGAGATCCTCGCCGGCTACCGCGAGGGCCGGCGTGGAGAACATCCTCGCGCTGGCGGGCGATCCCCCCACCGACCCGGACGCGCCGCCCACCGAGCTGCACTACGCGCTCGAGCTGGTGGAGCTGGCCCACACCGTCGGGGCCTTCTCCGTCGGCGTCGCGGCCCACCCCGAAGGCCATCCCCGCTCGCCCGACCTGGCCTCCGACCGCCGGCACCTCGCCGAGAAGCTGCGCGTGGCCGACTTCGCCATCACCCAGTTCTTCTTCGACGCCCTGCACTACCGGCGGATGGTCGACGAGCTGGCCGCTCTGGGCGTGGACAAGCCGGTGATCCCCGGGATCATGCCGGTCACCAACGTCGGCCAGGTCGAGCGCATGGCCCGGATGTCGGGCGCGGCCTTCCCGCCGGCCCTGGCCGAGCGGCTGCGGGCCGCCGACGGCCCCGACGAGGTCCGCCGGATCGGTGTCGAGGCAGCCACCGAGCTGTGCGCGGAGCTCCTGGCCCACGGGGTGCCGGGGCTGCACTTCTACACGCTCAACCGCTCCACCGCGACCCGCGAGATCGCGTCGAACCTGGGTCTGGCGCTGGCGTAGGGCGAGCCCGGTGGCGCCCGTCCGGGCGCACGTCGCCGAGCCCCGTGGCCGTTCGGGCGGCGTCGTCGGTAGGCTCGCACGGAAGCAGCGTCGCGTGGGGGAGGAGACCCGATGCACGTCCACGACAAGGTGTACATCGATGGCGCCTGGGTGGCGTCCAGCGGTGCCGGGGCCATCGAGGTGCACGACGCCTCGACCGAGGAGCCCATGGGCACGGTGCCCGAGGGCACGGCCGACGACGTCGACCGCGCCGTCGCGGCGGCCCGGGCCGCCTTCGAGGCGTGGGAGCTCACCCCCGCCGAGGAGCGGATGAAGTACGTGCAGCGCCTGGCCGAGGGCCTCCAGACCCGGATGGCCGAGATCGGCCAGGTGGTCGCCCGCGAGGTCGGCATGCCGATCAACCTGGCAATGATGATCCAGGCCGGCCTGCCGGCCGCGGTGATGAGCAGCTACGTGGAGATCGGCAAGGACTTCCCGTTCGAGGAGCGGGTCGGCGACTCGCTGGTGCTGCGGGAGCCGGTCGGCGTGGTCGGCGCCATCACGCCCTGGAACTACCCGCTCCACCAGGTCGTGTGCAAGGTGGCCCCGGCGCTGGTCGCGGGGTGCACGATCGTGCTCAAGCCGAGCGAGGTCGCCCCCCTGAGCGCCTTCATGCTGGCCGAGATCGTCCACGACGTGGGGCTCCCGGCAGGCGTGTTCAACCTGGTGTCGGGCTACGGCCCCGTGGTGGGCGAGGCCATCGCCGCCCACCCCGACGTCGACATGGTGTCGTTCACCGGGTCGACCCGGGCGGGCAAGCGGATCTCGGAGGTCGCCGCCCACACCGTGAAGCGGGTGCACCTCGAGATGGGCGGCAAGTCGGCGGCGATCATGCTCGACGACGTCGACCTGGCCGATGCCGTGCCCAAGGCGATCGGCTCCTGCTACCTGAACTCGGGCCAGACCTGCATCGCGTGGACCCGCATGCTCGTGCCCAAGGACAGGATCGACGAGGCCGCAGCCGTGGCCAGGCAGGTGGCGGAGGGCTACACCGTTGGCCACGCCCTCCAGAGCGAGACCACCTCGGGCCGCTCGTGTCCCATGCCCAGCGCGACCGCGTGCGCGAGTACATCCGCAAGGGCATCGACGAGGGTGCCACGCTGGTGGCCGGCGGTCCCGAGGAGCCCGATCACCTCGACGCCGGCTTCTTCGTGAAGCCGACGGTCTTCGCCAACGTGACCAACGACATGACGATCGCCCAGGAGGAGATCTTCGGACCGGTGCTGTCGATCATCGGCTACGAGGACGAGGACGACGCCGTTCGCATCGCGAACGACTCGATCTACGGCCTGCACGGTGCCGTCTTCTCCAACGACACCGACCGGGCGATGCGCGTCGCCCGCCGGCTGCGCACCGGCCAGGTCGACATCAACGGCCAGAAGTTCAACCCGATGGCCCCGTTCGGTGGCTACAAGCAGTCGGGGCGGGGGCGCGAGCTCGGCAAGTTCGGCCTCGAGGAGTTCGTGGAGATCAAGTCCATCCAGCTCTGAGCGCGCCGCCGCTCCGAGCACGGCGGCCGAGCGCCCGCCGGGAATCGACCGAGCAGCCCGGCCACGTCGGCCGGGCTGCTCTCGCGCTCGCCCCGCTCGATGGCCCGCAGGAGCTCGTGGACCGCGGCGCCCACCGCCGTGGGCATGTGGTTGGCAGATCACGGGTGGTCGAGCGACCCGGGACGTTCGCCCCTGGCCGGCCCGAGGGACCCGGTCCAGGCTGAGCACATGAGGATCCACGCCGGGCGTGGGTGTCGCACGGGCTCGACCAGTGTGGCGGCCTTCGCCGTGGCCTGCCTCGCGCTGGCCGCGTGCGCCGACGACAGTGACGGGGAGGCGACGACCGCCTCCGCCGAGGAGGTCGTGCCGGCGGTCGAGGAGCTCGTCGGGCGTTGGGGTGACGAAGGCGCCTTCTTCGTCGTCATGGCGGCCTTCGACGGGGGCTACACCGCCGACCAGGTGGTCGTGGCCGCACCCGACGGATCGATCGCACCGGACGGCAGCATCGACGGGAGCGAGCCCGAGCGCGCGGCGGTGGGCTTCCTCGGCGAGGCCCGTGCGTCGGAGGGGGCCCTGGGTCCTGGCGGGAGCGGATCGCCGGCCCTCACGACCAGCGTGCTCGTCCTGCTCGTCGGCGATGCCGCCGACACGCCCCAGGACCGGTACGTGCCCGATCAGGACTCGTGGCTCTCGGAGATCTTCCTCCCCGGACAGGCGGAGGTGGCCCGCCTGAACGCGGAGGAGGCCGAGGCCGACTTCGCGCGCTACGTGTCGGAGATGACGATCCTCCTCGGACGGCAGGGCTACTCGGGTCCCCAGATCATCGAGGCCATCGTGACGAGCTCTCTTGCTCCGGTCATCGGGGCCGCAGACGGCTGCAACCTGGCCATCGCTGCCGACGGCACGTATCTGCAACCCGAGTTCGCGCCGTCGGCCGACCTGGGTTGCATCCCGGCGGGCGACGAGGTGTCGCGGGAGGCCGAAGCGGAACGACAGGCCGAGGCTGAACGCGAGGACGACGACGGCGCCGACGGCTACACGAGCGACACCGACCCGACCTCACCCGACGTCGTTGGTGCGGTCACCTACGTCGGCACCGTCAGGCCGGTGGCCGGGGCCGAGGAGCTCGTCACGATCAGGGAGTCGAGCGTCGTGATCGAGGTTCGGGAAGGGACAGCCGACATGACGGTCGATGTCACCTTCGAGGCGATCTGGGTGCAGTTCGAAGGGGACGAGCCCTGCGTGAGCACGGATCGGATCGTGGTCTCCGGGACCGGCCCGGCGTCCATGACGACGATCAACGTCGAGTTCGACGAGGTGTCGTACGAGAACCTGGAGATCAGCGGTTGCAGCACCGACCCCACCGACGAGGAGGACGAGGCGCTCTCGTTCACGGGCACCATCAGCGGTGGTGTGATCACCGGCACCGTCTTCGTGTTCGACGTGACCGCTGAGCGAGGGCAGTGAACCGACGAGAGGTCTCGGGGAACGGATGGCGGGCACAGCATCGTGGGTGGGCGCCTTGGTGGCCCACGGCCCGCGGCGCGTAGTGTCGTCGCCATGAGCACGACGCCCGTCCGAGTCGCCATCACCGGTGCCGCCGGCCAGATCGGCTATGCCATCGTCTTTCGCATCGCGAGCGGCCAGCTCCTCGGCCCCGACACGCCGGTGCACCTCCAGCTGCTCGAGGTCCCCCAGGCCGTGGGGGCCCTGCAGGGCGTGGTGATGGAGCTCGAGGACTGCGCCTTCCCGCTGCTGGCCGACGTCACCGCCACCGACGACCCCCACGTCGCCTTCGGCGACGCCAACGTGGCCCTGCTGGTGGGAGCCCGCCCGCGCACCAAGGGCATGGAGCGCGCCGACCTGCTCCAGGCCAACGGGGCCATCTTCACGGTCCAGGGCAAGGCCATCTCCGACAGCGCCGCTCCCGACATCCGGGTGCTGGTGGTGGGCAACCCGGCCAACACCAACGCCCTGATCGCCATGCACAACGCGCCCAACGTGCCCCACGAGCGCTTCACGGCCATGACCCGCCTCGACCACAACCGCGCCGTCGCGCAGCTGGCCCGCAAGACGGGGCGGCCGGTGAGCGCCATCCGCCGCCTGACGATCTGGGGCAACCACTCGGCCACCCAGTACCCCGACCTCTTCAACGCCGAGGTCGACGGGCGGCCGGCGGTCGACGTCGTCGACGACCCGGCCTGGCTGGAGAGCGACTTCATCCCCACGGTGCAGCAGCGCGGTGCGGCGGTCATCGAGGCGCGCGGTGCCTCCAGCGCTGCCTCGGCCGCCAACGCGGCCATCGGTCACGTGCACACCTGGACGCTCGGCACCGCCGAGGGCGACTGGGCGAGCATGGCGGTGCCGTCCGACGGCTCGTACGGCGTGCCCGAGGGGATCATCTCGTCGTTCCCCTGCACCACCTCCGGCGGCACCTACTCGATCGTGCAGGGCCTCGAGTGGAACGAGTTCTCGCGCCTGCGCATCGAGCAGTCGGTCGCCGAGCTGGTCGAGGAGCGCGACGCGGTGAAGGAGCTCGGCCTGATCTAGCGCAGCCGTGCGTCGCTCCGTCGGCCAGGATGTGGCTGTGCGCATCCTCGTCGCCGGGGTCGGGGCCATCGGAGGATGGCTCCTCGCCCGCCTCACCGAAGGAGGCGCCGACGTCGAGGGCTGGGGCTCGCGGGGCCACCTACGAGCGGCTCGCCGCCGGGGAGCCCCTCGAGCTCCGCTCGTACGAGCGGCCCTGGTCCGGCCCGGTCCGGGTGGTCGCCGCGCCGCAGGGGCCGTACGACCTCACCCTGGTGGCCGCCAAGTCGCACGACACCGGAGCGGTGTCGGCGGCCCTCCACCCCGGGGGGTCGTCGTGTCCGTGCAGAACGGGGTCGAGAACCCCGGGGTGCTCCGCCGGCGCCACCCCGCGGTGGTGGCCGCCGTCGTCTACTCGGGCTGCGAGCGCGTCGACCCGGTCGCCGTGGTGCACCGCTCCAACGGCTTCCTCGTGCTCGACGACGCCCGCGGGCCGGCGTGCTGCGGGAGCACGGCGTTCCCTGCCACGTGGTGCCCGACGTGCGGGTGGCCATGTGGCAGAAGCTCATGGGGAACGTCACCGTGAACTCGCTGTGCGCCGTGACCGGGCTGCCCGTGGGCGCCATCCTCGACGGTGACGAGCTCGACGGCGTGGCCCTGGCGCTGCTGCACGACGTGGCCGCCGTGGGCGCCGCGGTCGGGGTCGAGCTCGAGCCCGGTCTGGCCGAGCGGGTGCTGGCCGGCATCAAGTCCCTCCCCGGTGACGCCACGCCGTCGACCCTCCAGGATCGCCGGGCGGGTCGGCCCCTCGAGGTCGATGCCCTCACCGGGGTGGTGGTGCGCCTGGCCGACGAGCACGGGCTGGCCGTGCCCACGGTGCGCACCCTCGACGCCCTGCTCCGCGCCGTCGACCCTGGCCGCCGTCGCCCGTGAGGGCGCGGGCGCGGGGGTGGTGCGCCAGGGGCGGCTCCGCCTACTTGAGGAACCTCGACGTCGTATTGTCGGCGAGTTCGTTCGACGGGTATTCACCGTCGCGCTGAGCGGCTCCGCTCGAACGGTACCACTGGGCGCACTCCTGGCCGTCGGACGCGTCGAGGTTCGGGGTCGGGTGAACTGCGCCCTCAGTGTCCGCGTCGACCGGCTGTGACTGGCGACGCCGGTCCCTGGCTCGGCTCGAGGATCGTCAGGACCCGCTGGGCGATGTCGGTGCGACCAGCGACCGCCCGGAGCTCGGCCACGAGCTTCGGATCGAGCACGGTCCCGGAACGGAGTCCGACGATCGTCGGGCCCTCGGTGGACCTCTGGGCTTGCGTCGAGTCCGGCGACGTTCCAGCGCTCGGTGCTGCCGGGCCCGTTGACGACTCGTCAGTGGAGGCACGGTCCAGGTGCCCTGCGGAGCGGGCGGATGTCGAGTCGGCGCGCATGTCTCTGTACGCACCCCGCTCTGCCGCCACCTGCGACAGGTCGTGACACCACGGCACCTCGTCGGCCGCCGGCAGGACGCCCGGTCGCGAGAGGACCGGCCGCCATGCGTGTGGCCGACTCGCTCGACGGCGCTGGACGCGCACCAACCGAATCGTTCATCGGGAGCAGAATCGGGCAGCACTCACAGATAATCACCGGGGCGGTGTGCACGGTTCTCGGGAGTCAGCAGCGGTAGCCGCGCTCGGCTCGTTCTCGCTGGGGCCGGACGGTAGGGCTCGCGGCCGAAGAACTCGCCTCCGGTGACGGCGACTGGGTGAGGACCGGCCATGCGGCGCGATCCAAGTCGAGCGGAGGGGCTTGTCGGGCCGGGCTTGACGAACCGAGGAGCCCCGCTGGGCGTCCTTTGCCAGCGGTCGGGAGCAACTCCGGGAGCAACTCCGGGAGTAGGTCCAGGAGTACGAGTGGCAGAGGGACCGGCGCCGGATGGCGCAGGCCGCTGTCGGACCAAGGGCGATCATGGTCGCGAATGATCCACCCGTCGGGCGGCCGTCGACGCGAGCGCGTGCGAGAATGGCCTTCCGTGAAAGCTGTCGACTCCCACCTGCTCACGCTCCTCAAGAAGAGCAACCAGTTCGTCGTGCCCATCTACCAGCGCGTCTACTCCTGGACGGAGACAGAGTGCGCACAGCTCTGGTCGGACATCCTCCGCGCTGGCAGCAACGACAAGCTCGGCGCCCACTTCACCGGCTCGATCGTGTACGTCGCGAAGGACCAAGGAACCAACACCTCTGCAGAGCCAGACCTGATCATCGATGGGCAGCAGCGCGTCACCACCGTGACGCTGTTGCTGGCGGCGCTCGCTGAGCGGTTGGAACAACTTCCCGAGAATGAGCGAGAGCCGATCGACGGCTTCTCGCCGAAGAAGATCCGCAATCGATATCTGCTCAACGACGATGAGGACGGCGAGCGGCAGTTCAAGCTGATCCTCTCTCAGGAGGACCGAGCGACACTCATCTCGATCGTTCAAGCGGTGCCGCCTCCCGCGGGGGCGTCCACGCGTGTGACAGCGAACTTCGAGTTCCTTCGCAACAAGCTCAACGATCCGTCGCTCGATCTATCAGTCGTCTGCCGCGGGCTGGACAAGCTCGTGGTCGTCGATGTAACGCTCACCAGGAACGTCGATAACCCGCAACTGGTGTTCGAAGCGATGAACTCGACGGGTCGCAAGCTGTCGCAAGCCGACCTCATCCGCAACTACGTCCTGATGGACTTGCCACCGAAGCAACAGGAGAAGCTCTACAACGCGTACTGGCGCCCGATGGAGCTGGAGTTCAGCGGTGCTGGCGAAGGTCAGTTCGACGAGTTCGTCCGCCACTTCCTGACCATCAAGACGGGCGAGATTCCGCGCCTCGACGACATCTACGACGCCTTTAAGGCATTCACGGCGGTCTTCACTGCAGAACAAGAGACCGTCGAGGGTCTCGTCGCCGAACTGCGCGAGTTCGCCCGCCGGTACGCCGCGATGGCCTTGGGCAAGGAGAACGACGACAAGCTCGCGCCAGCCTTCAAGGACCTTGACCAGATCAAGGCGGACGTCGTGTACCCCTTCCTCCTTGAGGCCTACACCGACTACGAGTTGAGCACCATCGACCGCGACGAGTTGCTCGAGATCGTGCGCATCGTGACGTCCTACGTGTTCCGTCGTGCCGTCTGCCGGATCCCGACCAACTCCCTCAACAAGACCTTTGCCGGGCTCGGAACTTCGCTCCGGAAGGACCGATACGTCGACAGCGTCGTCGCGAGCTTCCTTGGGATGAAGAGCTACCGAGCGTTTCCGACCGACGCAGAGTTCAAGGCCGCACTGGTCTCGACCGACTTGTACAACTTCCGAAGGCGGTCCTACTTCCTGCGGAAGCTGGAGAACCTCGGGCGCAAGGAGCCGGTCACAATCGAGGAGTACACCATCGAGCACATTCTCCCGCAGAACGAGCACCTGTCTCGCGAGTGGCAGGCAGCCCTGGGGGATGATTGGCAAACGGTGCAGCAGACTTACCTCCACACGTTGGGCAACCTGACGCTGACGGGCTACAACTCGGAGTACTCGGACCACCCGTTCACCAAGAAGAGGGACATGGAGGGTGGGTTCAAGCACAGCCCGCTTCGGCTTAACAAGGGCCTCGGCCAGCTCGACACCTGGAACGCGACCGAGATCCAGGCTCGTGCTGAGCGGCTTGCTGACGACGCGCTGAAGATCTGGACACGCCCGCAGCTACCCGACGAGGTGATAGCCGAGTTTCAGGTTCCACGTGAGCCCGGCGGATTCACCATCGAGGACCACCCCTATCTCCTGCCGCCGCAACGCAGGGCGCTGTTCGAGCGGTTGAGCAGTGAGATCCTCGCCCTCGATCCGGCCATCACGCGGCACTTCCTGAAGTTGTATGTGGCGTTCAAAGCCGAGACGAACTTCGTAGATGTGGTACCCCAGAAGGCCCGCATGCGGCTGACCCTGAACATCCCAATCGAGTCACTCCGAGACGAACGTTCGCTTGCGTGGGACGTGAGCGGCAAGGGCCACTGGGGCAACGGCACAACGGAAGTGGCGTTGTCAGAGGAGTCCGACTTCACCTACATCGTGGGCCTCGTTCGCCAGGCTTACGAGTACCAGATGGGCGGCGACTGACAGTCGGACGAGCATCACCAGCGGCTGGCGATGTACTTCTCGATCTCGGCTTCGTCGTCGATGGCCCTCGTGCCGTTGTTCATGCGGACGTAGAACATCTGCTTCTTCTGGTGTTGGCCGTTCTTGTCGACGAGGGTGACGTCGGCGTGGACGGGGTGGCCGCTGGGCTTCACGTGGACGCGGCAGAGGTTGTGGCCGTCGACGGTGTGGATCTGCGTGGTCACGTTCGTCGCAGCGGCGGCGCCGACGGCGTTGAGCACCGACTGGGTCAGTGCGAGCTGAAACAGGTCGGCGTCGTCCTTGTCGTCCTTGCGGAGCGTGGCGTAGTCGGACTCGAGGCCGAGCACCGCGCCATTGTCGGCGACACCCACGAGCAGGGTGCCTCCCTCGCGGCTGTTGAGGAACGCCGCGATCGTCTTGAGCGCCGCAGTCTCGACGGCCTTCGACGTGGTCGCCTGCTTGAGGTCCCAGCGGAACGTCGACTTGTACTCGAGGTGCGCGTCTTCGCCTCGGGCGAGCAGTTCGCCGATCGGGCAGTGCTCTTGATGGGCGACCTTGGCTCGGCCGTAGATGAGCGGGAGGTACGCGGCGATCACGTCGGAGCGGAAGTCGGGGTTGTCGAGGATCCGGTAGGTCAGGTCCTGGCTCTCGTTGAGCCGTTGGACGACGGCGTCGTCGAAGCGCTGCTCGAACGCGATCCGGAAGTTGTCGACGCTGTTCGCCGCGGCCTGCTGCTGGAGGGTGATGTCGTTGACGAGCGACGCGGCGATGCCCTCGAAGTGGAGGCGGTCGGCTTCGGTGAGCTTCAGCCCGTAGCGGTCGTTGAGCGTGGCGATGATGTGCGACAGCAGTTCCTCCGCCGCCTGGGCTCGGGCACCGGTGGGGTTGAAGATGGTCTGGATCTCACCGGTGTCGCTGGTGAGCGCGACGGAGCCTTCGAAGGTGAGCTCGTGGCGGAGGTGGGTGAGCTCGATCTCGCTGCCAAGGTCGAGGGTGGTCCCGGGGTCGCGGCGAATGAACGCGGCGAGCGCCCGGCAGAACGTGTAGTCACGCTCCAGCTTGGTGTCGCCGAAGCTGACGAGCTGGGCGAGGAACGAATAGGTACGCACGAACCGGTCGAGCGCTTCCCGGAAGCCGTCCTGATCGTCGTCGTCGAGATCGAGGAACCGGTCGATCGCCGGCTGCAGTGCAGCGTGGATGCGGGCGTGGTCCGACGCCTTGGCCATGGTGAGCAGCAAGCCGGTGACGCGTTCGATCTCGTCGACGAAGAGCACGCCGAACGGGTCGAGCGCGGCACGGGTGTCGTAGAGCAGGTTGGGGTCTGTGGGCGGAGCGACAGTCCGCCCGAACCACGGCTCGAACGCATCGCGGATGGCATCGGCGTCGTTGCGGAAGTCGAGCACGAACGTGGCGTCTTTGCCGTCGCAGGTGCGGTTCAGCCGTGACAGGGTCTGCACGGCGGCGAGGCCGGTGAGGGCTTTGTCGACGTACATCGCGTAGAGCAGGGGCTGGTCGAAGCCGGTCTGGTACTTCTCGGCGACGACGAGCACCTGGCCTTCGTCGTTGAACTTCTGTGCGGTCTGGGTGTCGGGGAAGCCGTTCATCTTGGCTTCGGTGAGGTCGACGCCGTCGTCGTTGACGGTGCCGGAGAACGCGACGAACACGGTGACGTCGCCGTAGCCGTGGGTGGCGAGGTACTTGTCGAGCGCCCGCTTGTACCGCACGGCGTGGAGACGGGAGGCGGTGACGACCATCGCCTTGGCGCGGCCGCCGATCTTGTGGGCGATGTGGCCGCGGAAGTGCTCGACGATGATCTCGGCCTTCTGCGCCAGGTTGTGCTCGTGCAGGTTCACGAACCGGGCGATCGCCCGCCGGGCCGCGGGAGCTTCGTACTTGGGGTCGTCGGAGACGGCCTTCTCGATGCGCCAGTAGGTGTCGTAGGTGACGTAGTTGGCGAGCACGTCGAGGATGAACCCTTCCTCGATCGCCTGGCGCATCGAGTACAGGTGGAACGGCTCGAACCGGTTGGTCGCCGGGTTCTTCGTGCCGAACAGCTCGAGGGTCTTGGCCTTCGGTGTCGCGGTGAACGCGAAGAAGCTCAGGTTGGCCGGCATCCCGCGAGCGGCGACAGCCTTTGCGAGGGCTTCCTCGACCGGGTCTTCCGGGGTGGCGATGAGGCCCATGTCCTCGGCCTCGGCGACGGTCAGCTCCTGTTCCTCGGTCGCGCCGAGCGCGAGCCGCAGATCCTTCGCCGCTTCGCCGGTCTGGGAGGAATGGGCTTCGTCGACGATCACGGCGTAGCGGCGCTGGCCGAGTTCGGCGACCTTGTCGAGAATGAACGGGAACTTCTGCAGCGTGGTGATCACGATCCGCGACTGCTGCCCGGCGAGCGCGTCGGCAAGCTGACCGGAGTCCGCATCGATCTTCGCGACGACGCCGTGGGCGTGCTCGAACTGGTAGATCGTCTCCTGCAACTGCCGGTCGAGGACCACGCGGTCGGTGATCACGATCACCTTGTCGAACACCTTCGTGTCAGTCGTGTCGTGCAGCGACGACAACCGGTGCGCGAGCCATGCGATCGTGTTCGACTTCCCCGACCCCGCCGAGTGCTGCACCAGATACTTCTGCCCGGCGCCGTGAGTGCGGGCGTGCGACTCGAGCGCGAGCACAGCGTCCCACTGGTGCAGACGCGGGAAGATCACCAACGGCGCTACCTTCGAACCCTTGGCCGGCTGCTCGACGTGCACGAAGCGGGCGAGCAGGTCGAGCCAGGTGTCGCGCTGCCAGACCCGCTCCCACAGGTACGCGGTGCGGTGACCGTTCGGGTTCGCCGGGTTCCCTGCCCCGCCGGCCTCGCCGAGGTTGAACGGTAGGAACCGCGTCGACTCACCGGCGAGCCGGGTGGTCATCGCCACGCGCTCGGTGTCGACCGCGAAGTGCACCAACGCCCGCCGCGACAACGCCGGCGACGTCGGATCGCGGTCGGTGCGGTACTGGGCGATCGCATCCTCGACGCTCTGCCCGGTGAGCGCGTTCTTCAGTTCCGCCGTCGCGACCAGCAGCCCGTTCACGAACAGCCCGAGGTCGATCGTCTTCGTCGAGCCAGCCTGGTAGGCGAGCTGGCGGGTGACGTTCAACCGGTTCGCCCCGTACAGCCGCACCAGAACCGCGGTGAGGCCGTGCGCCGGACGGAAGTAGGCGAGGCGGATCGTCACGCCGTGATCCACCACTCCGTGACGGAGCACATCGAGCGTGCCCCGCTTGTCGATCTCCGCTGCCAGCCGGGCGACGAACTTCGTCTGAGCGCCCGGGAGGCCACCGTGGAGCTGCTTGAGCCGCTCCCACGCTTCGGCCTGGGTGGCGCCGATGAACTCGAACAGGTCCTCGGTGTCGATCCCGGTCACCGGGTCGAACGCCGGCGGCCGTGCCTGGCCCGGGCCCTTGAGGTGGTCGTAGCCGCCGTGCTCCACCAGCCACGTCGCCACGTACTCCTCGAACGCTGCCTCGTTCGGCTTCACTGCGTGACCTCCTCGGGCAACGACGTGGGCGGACGGTCCTCGGAGGTGAACAGATCGAGGAACGGCGAGTACCGGTAGATGCGGTTGCGCTTGTGACCGGTGGTCTCCTCGATGATCCGCATCGCCACCAGCTTGTCGAGCAGCCCACCGATCGTCGTCGGGGTGCCGCCAACCTGCTCGACCGCGTACTTCACCGTCACCACCGGATGCTCCACCAACAGATCGAGCAACGGCACCGCGTAGCGGCCGAGGCTCTCCGCGGCCACCGCTCGCAGCTGGCGGTCGCGCAGGTCGGCGATCGATCCGGCCACCCGCACGGCGTCGTTCGCAGCGACAGCGACACCGGTGAGGAAGAACCGCAACCAGCCCTCCCAATCGCCCTTGGCGCGGGTGGCGCTCAACCGGTCGTAGTACTCGGTGCGGTTCTGCTTCAAGAACAAGCTGAGGTAGAGCAGCGGCCGGGTCAGCACCCGCCGCTCGACCAGCACCAGCGTGATCAGCAGACGGCCGACCCGGCCGTTGCCGTCGAGGAACGGGTGGATCGTCTCGAACTGGGCGTGCGCCAACCCCGCCGTCACCAACGGCGGCTGCGAGTCGTCGTTCAAGAAGCGCTCCAACGCAGCGAACGATCCGCTTACCTCGTCCGGCGGAGGCGGCACGAACGACGCGTTCTGCAACGTGCACCCGGCCGGGCCGATCCAGTTCTGGGTCCGCCGGAACGTCCCCGGCGACCGCTCCTGACCCCGCACCCCCGTCAGCAGCTCCTCGTGCACCCTGCGGATCAGGCGGCCAGACAACGGCAACGACCCCAGCAGGTCGAGCCCGGTGTTCATCGCTCGCACGTAGTTCACGGTCTCGGTGATGTCCGCCGGCTGCGACGCCCCCGGCGCCGCCACCTCGAACGTCAACACGTCATCCAGGCTCGACTGTGTCCCCTCGATCTGCGAGCTGAGCACCGCCTCGCGCCGCACGTACATCGCGACGAACAGGTCTGGGTTCGGCAGACTCCGCGCGAGGCCGTCCAGTCGCCCGAGCGCCAGATCCGCCTCCGACAACGCCCGCAACAGATCAGCGTCCCAACGCAGTGGCGGATCCGGCGGCAATGACTTCGGCACGAACGCCCGATAACCCGTCACCTGCTTCTCCCACCGGCCCGCCCGCGTGCTCACGACAGCCTCGCTCCAGCGCGTTGGAACAAGCGGCCCCGGGTGGGCTCTTTATTCCAGATGTGGCCCATCGTCTGGATTAGATGCCTCATCGTCCGCGGAGCCTTCGGTTCGCTGCGACGAGGTCGAAGATCTCTGGATCGAACCCGTCGGGCGCCCACTCGACCAGCTCGTCGTGCTCGGGATCTCTGGGGTCGGCGAGCGCAGCGAGGAGCCGCTCGTAGCCCGGGATGCCCCCGCAGTCCTCCGGTGGGCATGCTCGGGCGCCGTCGAGACACACCGGGTATCGCTTGCCCTCGATTGGTGACTCGATCGCCTCGACCACGACGTCGTGCTCCCAACCGTCACCGAAGTCGTAGTCCCACCGCAGCGACGCACCGACTCGCGGCAACACATGCTTCACCGTCGCTGCCTTCTCGTTGATCACGTAGTCGGCGTCCTCGTCCGGCCCGCCGAACAAGATCCCGCCCACGTCGAACATGTGCAGGTGGTGGCCCTCCCAGCCCATCACCCGCTCCAACGCCTGGTTCAGCTTCGGCAACGGCGTCTCCGACCGCACCACCAACCGCCGCCACACCGGCGGTTCGACGTCGCGCAACGTCACCCGCAGCACGTGCACCGTTGGCCCGAACGGAATCACGACGCCTCCGCGGTGATCTCCCGGGCAACGTCGAGGTGGCCCGTCACCGCTGCCTTGATGAGCGTCCGCTTGCGTTCCTGCAGTAGCCCGACGTGCTGCTCGATCGCATCCACGGTCTCATCGATGGCACGGAGCTGACGCCAAGTGCGCTCGACGATCTCATCTTGCTCGTCGATAGGCGGCAACGGAATTCGAAGCGCTTCGATGTCGGGCATGTAGATCGTCTTGTGCGTCGAACCCATGGCCAATCGTCCGAGTAGGTCGCGGCGCATGGCACGAAGACACAGCAAGAGGTAGCGGGGTCGAAGCAGGGGTCCGCACGTCCAGGTTGCGAAGTCCTGGCTCGTCGTCATCTCCTTGCCCATGATCGCCGAGTAACCAGCCGAGGCAGCGGTTCGACAGAGCACCACGGTCCCCTTCGGACGCAAGGTTGCGGAAGAGTTGGCCAGGCCGAGGTCACTGATCATCTCCCTGGTCTCTGTGATCTCCTCGATGCGGTCCGAGCGCATCTGAGCGACCTCCCCTGTCGTGACCCATGGGATCGTGCAATCGACCCACCACTCCGGATGATCTCGACTTGGTGTATGGCCGCTGCCAAGGGTCGCGACCGAACCGACCTTCACCTGCGCCCAGTGGCTCGGGAGTGGTCCGGTCCAGTGGATTGACGATGCCTTCTTGTTCGCCAAACCGGCGCCGGTTACCTCGAGAAGCGTGACTGCGAGCCGCCGTTCGTCGAGCAGCTCACGCAGTCTCTGTTTCTGTTCGATCAGCTGGGCCAGCTGTCGAGTTTGGGAATCGAGCCAACCGCTGATGGCCTGCTGTTCCGGCACGGGTGGCCACGCGAATCGGTGAGCTCTCAGCTTCTCTGCGGTCAGGTGCATGAAGGTGCTCTGGTTCCCTTCAGCCTCGAAGACGCCGGCATCGGCCGCTGCTCGGAGGGCGTAGAGAAAGAACCGAGGCTCCACCGAACGGGTCCTGCGGAGCCGGTGCAGCGCCTTCTGGTAAGTGCAGCCAGGGATCTCACCGTTCCATATTGCAGCGCGCCCGACCTCGCCTCCTTCGCACACCAGCAAGTCGCCAGGAACAAGCTCGTACTCTGCGCACTCGCGCTCAGTGAAAGTCATCTCTGCGACATCAGACAGCTCGAACTCGTCCCAACGGACGTTCGCGTTCCTGAGGTACGGCCGAACCTCCGTCCCGTCAGCGCGTCGAGCATCGACCATCTTGCCGAGCTGGACCACGAACCTGGAACGCACGGGTTCGACGGACCAATGCGAGGGGATCGCACCGACCCACCAGATTCCAGAGTCCCTCAAGCGCGTCACTCGGTCACCTCGCGAAGCAGGCGTTGGATCTCTGCCTCCAGGGCCTTCAGCTCAGCGTCGATCTCGACGAGCGGTCGGGGCGGCACGTACTTGTAGAAGTGGCGTGTGAGCGGAACTTCGTACGCAATCTTGGTCTTGGTGTGGTCGACCCAGGCGTCCGGGACGTAAGGGTGCACCTCGGCGGCCACAAAGTTGTCGATGGCGGTGCGGTACTCGATCGACTCAAGTCGGCCGGCCACATCGGCCTCGAACACCACCGCTAGGGCGGGGAGCGGAACGTTCTCGCCGTCGCGCTGGTCGGGGTCGGGTTCAGGGTTTCCCTTCTTGTCGGTGACGGCTGGGGCCTCGGGGTCGGTGACTGCGAGCGCTGCCCACACGGCCTTCGCCTGTGGCGCCGAGAGACCGAACGGCTTCAGCGCGGGATCGATCGTCTTGACGGCCGTCTTGCGGTCGGTGCTCGACCACCCGTGCAGCGCCCGCAATGCGTCGATCAACTTGGTGCGGTCCTCCTCGCTGAGCTTGGACAGGGGCTTCGCGGTGTCGATGGCTGCGAGGGTGTCGTCGCTGACCTCCCAGCGCAGTCGGAGCGGGCGTTCGACGGTGATGCGCATGAACCCGAACGACTCGTTCGGGAGGATCTTCACCCGGTCGCCTTCGGTGAAGTCGCCGTAGAGGCGGGTGATCTCGGCGATCTGGTCGGGTGAGATCTCCTTGCGCTTCTCGCCGAGGCTCTTGCGCATCTTCACGAACAGCTCGCGGGCGTCGACGAGTTGCACCTTGCCGCGCCGTTCGGGGCTCTTGCGGTTGGTGACGATCCAGAAGTAGGTGGAGATGCCGGTGTTGTAGAAGAGCTGATCGGGGAGAGCGACGACGGCTTCGAGGCAGTCGTTTTCGATGATCCAGCGGCGGATCTCCGACTCGCCCGAGCCGGCGGCGCCGGTGAACAGCGGGGAACCGTTGAACACGATCGCCAGGCGGGAGCCACCCTGATCGACCGGCTTCATCTTCGAGATCATGTGCTGCAGGAACAGAAAGCTGCCGTCGTTGATCCGTGGCAGGCCGGCACCGAAACGCCCCGCGAACCCGGCCTTGGTGTGCTCGGTGCGCACGGCGTCTTCGACCTTCTTCCACTCGACCCCGAACGGTGGGTTGGCGAGCAGGTAGTCGAAGTGGGCGCCCTTGTGCCCGTCCTCGCTGAAGGAGTTGCCGTGAGCGATGTGGGAGGCGTCCTGCCCCTTCAGCATCATGTCCGACCGGCAGATCGCATACGTCTCGGCATTCAGCTCCTGGCCGAACACCTCAAGGCGGGCGGCCGAGTGGGTGGAGCGCAGGTAGTCCTCGGCGACCGACAGCATCCCACCTGTCCCGCAGGCCGGGTCGAACAGCGTCTTCACGACGCCGGGCTTGGCGAGCAAGTCGTCGTCCTCGATGAACAGCAGCCGCACCATCAGCTGGATCACCTCGCGCGGCGTGAAGTGCTCGCCAGCGGTCTCGTTCGAGAGCTCCGAGAAGCGGCGGATCAGCTCCTCGTAGAGGTAGCCCATCTCGATGTTCGACACGACCTCGGGGTGCAGGTCGATCTCGGCGAACTTCGACACCACCATGTACAGCAGCTTCGAGTTGTCGAGCCGGGTGATTTGGACGTCGAAGTCGAACTTGTCGATGACGTCCCGAGCGCCGGTCGAGAACCCGGCGATGTAGCCACGCAGGTTGCCGGCCACGTTGCCCGGGTCGTCGAGCAGCCGGCGGAAGTCGAGCTTCGAGGTGTTGAAGAACGGCTGCCCGGCCGCCGCCCGCAGGATCGCCTCACGGTCGCCGTGCTTGGCGTGCTCGGCGAGCACCTTCGCCTTGGTCGGCTCCAG
The DNA here is from genome assembly GCA_016716005.1 of Acidimicrobiales bacterium. Taxonomy (NCBI): domain Bacteria; kingdom Bacillati; phylum Actinomycetota; class Acidimicrobiia; order Acidimicrobiales; species Acidimicrobiales bacterium. The sequence goes on along the minus strand of JADJXE010000003.1, from coordinate 33,027 downwards.
CACGCAGTCGAGGCGGCGAAGCACGACCAACGGCAGGATCACCTTGCCGTACTCGGACTGCTTGTAGTCCCCCCGCAGCAGATCAGCGACCGACCAGATGAACGCCGCGTGGTTCTTGATCGTGGCTTCCGACACGGCGCTCCCCAAGTCCCGTCTGCTGGAATACCCAGCGCTTTGGCGCCAGCCTATTCCAGTCGAGGGCATCACGCTGGACTTTGATCCTGAGGGTCGCGGCCGAGAAGTTCGCACGCATTCGATGCGTGCGACGCATTGAATGTGTATGGTAGGCGACATGGACTTCGGACAGGCCGTGAAGGCGGGGCGAGAGGCACGCGGCTGGGATCAGGGGGATCTCGCGCGGCTGCTCGGCAGCGTGACTCAACAGACCGTCAGCCGATGGGAGCGCGGAGTGTCCCGTCCGCGTCGCGAAGTCGTCGTTCAGCTCGCCGAGCTACTCGAACTCGAGCCGCTTCGCCTGTTGGCTGCGGCCGGATACGGACCCCTCTCGGACACACAGACGGGCGTCCGCCGGCCCGTGCGGCCTCGCGCCACGCTGCTTCCGGTCGCCGAGCTGAGCCCTGATCGGTTCGAAGAACTGGTGGCCGACCTGGCGCGTCGGCTGTTCCCGAACGCAAACGTTGCCCGATTCGGCGGACAGGGCCACACGCAGTACGGCTTCGATGTGGTCGCTGATGCCAACGGGGTGTTCTTGGCCGGTTTCCAGTGCAAGCGGCACCGTCACTTTGGCCCAGAGAAGGTTCGACAGGCCGTCGATGCCGCGAGTCTCGATGTCAGGCGACGCTTCATCGTGCTGACGAGGGTCGCGAGCCCGGACAGCCGTATCGAGATGGCGAAGCACGCGGGCTGGACGCTGTGGGACGTCGAGGACATTTCCCGAGAGGTGCGTGGACTGCCTCTTGATCAAGCCGTGCGAATCATCGACACCTACTTCCCGGGATGGCGCAGTGACTTTCTCGGCGTCGCGGAACCGGGCCCCTGGCTCGCGCCGGAGGACTACTTCCGGCCCCTTGGTCACGGGGCCATCTATTCGCATGAGTGGAGCCTCGTTGGGCGTGCCGGCGAGCTGACGGGCGTAGCGGGATTTCTGGCCGGCACGGACCGTGTTGGGTGTGTGGTCGGCCGGGGCGGCATTGGCAAGACCCGCCTCCTTCGGGAAGTGGCTGTGCACAGCGAAACGCAGGGATTCGAGGTGCGCTTCCTCACGGTCGGCGCCGAGGTGAGGGCGGAGCATTTCGAATTGCTCCCCAGTTCCGGCAGGCTGGTCGTGGTCGTCGACGATGCTCACGACCGTTCCGACACCGGCGGCCTCTTGCGAGGGATCCTTCTGAGGAACCCGGATGCCCACGTGTTGCTTGCGCTCAGGCCCTACGGGCTCGGCATGCTTGCAGGAGATCTGCGCCAGGTGGGACTCCATCCCGCAGAGGTGCCGCGGTGGGAACTTGACGACCTAGGACCAGATGACGCCGATGCCCTCGCGCGACAGGCGCTCGGACCCGCCGCTCCGGAGCAGTTGGTTCGCCGGCTCGCTCACCTCACTTCCGACTGTCCGCTCATCACGGTGGTGGCTGGCGTACTGATCCAGCGCGGGCAGCTCGATGCAAGCTGCCTCGATCACGAGGATTCGGTACGCGAAGAGGTGCTGCGCGCCTTCCGAGATGTGCTCGTTGCAGATCCCGTCGGAGCGGACTCAGCGATGCGTCGTGCCGTTTTGGACGCCGTGTCAGTCCTTCAACCGTTTCGATCCGATGACCCAGCCTTTCAGAACGTCCTGGCGGCCCTGGTTTCGGCGCCCTACGACCGGATGATCTCGCATCTTCGGGGGCTCGAAGACGCAGGCGTGCTCTTGAGACGGGGCAGCTCCCTGCGCGTTGTGCCGGACCTGCTCGGCGATGTCGTGCTCTCCGAGGCCTGCTTCGATGAGCGGAGCGGCGTATCCACTGGCTACATCGAACGGGCGGCAGAGGTGGCTGATGCCGGGGCGCGCCAGAACATCTTCGTGAACGCTGCGCGGATCGACTGGAAGATCCGACACGACCGCCCTGGCGCCCCGAGCTTGACTGACACTCTCTGGCTAGCGATGTCGGCGGAATTCGATGCCGCTGGCATCCTCGGGCGTCGGCATCTGGTCGAGTTCGTTCGTCGGATCGCTCACTTTGCACCTCGCGAGACTTTGGCTCTTGTTACGCGGGCCATCGAGGCACCGACGGACAGGGTCGAGGAGGTCAGCGAACTTGAGGCAGCGTTCTTGCGCCTCCACCCACCCTCGTATCGAGACGTGCTTCGAGAGTTGCCACCGCTGTTGCGCGGCGTTGGCTACCACCTCGAGTACCTGCCCGAGGCGCTTGCTCTCCTGTGGGAGCTGGCCGCGCAGGATGATCGGCCGACGAATCAGTACCCGAACCATCCGCTCCGCGTTCTAAGGGAGCTTGCGGAACTGGAACTCGGCAAACCCCTGGCCTTCAACCATGCCGTCATCGACGCCGCCTCGAACTGGCTCGCTGGGGACCGCAAACCCGGATTCCCTTCGGCGTTCGAAGTCCTCGAACCAATGCTCGCTACCGAAGGTAGCGAGGACATCGCTCGCGGGTACACCCTGACCTTCAGACCCTTCGTCTTGACTCCGTCATCGGTGTCCTCCCTCCGGGAACGCATCCTTGATCTCGCTTTCCGAGCGCTCGCCTCGTCGGATACCGCTATGGCAGTGCGAGCAGTCGAGACGATCGGGCATGCGCTGCGGTATCCACATGGACTGTTCGGACGCGAAGTCGACCAGAACGAGCGCGACGCATGGACCCCCGAGTTCGTCCGAACCCTCGGCCGGCTGGCCGACGCCGTGGCCGATCCGAGTATCGATCCAGTCGTTGCGATCGCGATCCGGAGGGCCCTGCGCTGGCACGCGCATTACAGCCCCACAGCGACTCGGGCCGCCGCAACGCGGGTCTACCAGGAACTCCCAGACAGGCCGGCGGATCAGCTAGCCGTCGTCCTGTTCGACGGCTGGGGAGAGCTGACCGATGACGATTCCGGTGACTACGAGAAGGCGCGACTCGAGCGTGAGGTCCGCACCCGCGATCTGGCAACGAAGCTCGCCTTAGGTAGCACCGATTCAGAGATCGTGCGCGCACTACGGGAGCGGCTACTCGCTCAACGCGCCCTCGGCCAGTCGAGCGGCAACGCAGGTCCCTTCGTGTGGGCACTAGTCACCGAACGTGCGTCGATCGGGGTTGCCATCGCTGAGGACGTGCTAGCGGACCCGTCTTCCCCTCTGTCTGACATCCTGGCGGTTTCTCTAGCCGCGCTCGCCGACGCTGAGCCTCTCAGCGCCGTTGACATCCTTGAGAAGCTGACCCGATCGAGCCATGTCGAACATCGACGACATGTCGCGCAAGCGCTCGGCTGGAACCGAGGCCTTCGCTCGACGTTGCTGCGCGGTGAGATCGAGATCCTTCAGGGCCTGGTCGCTGATCCGGACGAGTACGCACGCACGAGCGCCGTGCGAGCAGCGCAGCGGCTGGCGCAGAATCACCCGGATGCGTCCATCCGGCTTCTCAACCGTGTGTCGTTTGCCGACTCGGCGCACGTCGCCGACGAGGTCTTCCAGATTCTTGGCCCACACGGCGACCTCCGAGCCGACCAAGTTCCAGCGGCCGTCATCGATCGTCTGCTCGCCGAACTTGAGGCATGCCCCTCGATCGAGGGCTACTGGGTCGAAGCCTTCCTTGCCGACATCTCGGCGAACCGTCCGACAGATGTCGTCGGCCTTCTCCAGCGCCGCGTCATGGGTTGGGAATCGACCGACGAGGCAACGGACTACCGGCCCCTTCCTTTCACTTGGAACCATGAGCTACGCGTACGTGACACAGCCGACCTGCTCTCGACTCTGCGGAACATCCGGGATTGGATCGCCGAGGGAGCTGAGTCGTGGAAGCGACAGCACGCTGGCCCCGATCTCTTTGCCGCGGTAGCTGGTCGCTTCGACGCAGATGCGCTGAGAGTCATCGAGGAAGCTGTGGCATCTGGCGACAACGCACAGCTCACGGCCGCAGCCTCGATCCTCCGCGAGGTGCCACGGTCTCTGGTCTTCGAGAATGTGGATTACGTGCAACGGCTGCTTGCCCTCGCGAATCAGGCTGGCGACGAGCACGTACAACGCATCGGCGGAGCGTTGTCGGCTGCGGTCTCAAGCGGTACGCGCATGGGGATCCCCGGACAGCCGTTCGCCGAAGACGTCGAGCAGCGGGATCGAGCGCGAGAGATCGCTGAGAACCTTCCAATCGGGTCGGTGGCCCAACGCCTGTACCTCTCGCTGCAGGCATCGGCCGAGCACAGCATCAAGTGGCACGCCGACCGCGACGAGCTGATGGACGGCCGTGACTGGTAGGGGGGGGAGCGTCCCTGCAATGGGGTCGGACCGAGCGAGCTCCGGGTGGCGTTGCTGAGGGGTCCCCGTTGAGTGGTCCAGGCGCTATGCGAGTGCTGGTTGGTGTCGGGTGGTCCAGGCCTCGGCGAACTCGCTGGGTGTGAGGTCGCCGTGGGCGCTGTGGGGTCGGTTGATGTTGTAGTCGATGCGCCAGTCCTCGATGAGCACCTGGGCTTCGAGGAGGTTGTCGAACTGCCAGCCGTTGAGGAACTCGTCGCGGAGCCGGCCGTTGAACGATTCGATCCAGGCGTTCTGCCAGGGCGAGCCGGGGTCGATGAAGATCGACCCGACCCGGTTGAACCGGCACCAGTCCGCGACGGCGATGGCGATGAACTCGGGACCGTTGTCGAAGCGCACGAACGCGGGGAACCCGCGCTGCAGGGCGATCCGGTCGAGGGTCGCGACGACGCGGTCGGCGTCGATGGAGCGGTCCACGACGATGGCGGGGCACTCGCGGGTGTACTCGTCGACGATGTTCAACAGCTTCAGGGTGCGGCCGTCGACGGTGGTGTCGAACTGGAAGTCGAGCGCCCACAGGGCGTTCGGGGCGATGGGGCACATGGCGCCGACGGCGGTGCCGATCCCGCGGTGGGGCTTCTTGCGCTTGCGGTAGGGCACCCTGAGTCCTTCCTCGCGCCACAGGCGCTGGATCCGCTTGTTGTTGACCTTGCGGCCTTCCCGGCGGGCAGCCTTGGCGGCCCGGCGCCACCCCACCGTGGCCGCTCCTTGGAGAAGGCGCGAAGGAAGGCGCGCAGCTCGACCTCGTCGTCGCTCGGTATCGGCGGGTCGAGCCGCTGGGTGGACCGGTGCTGACCGACGACTCGGCACGCTCGACGTTCGGGGACCCCGAACCGTTCCTGCAGCATCACCACGGCTGCACGTCGACGATTCGGGGTCAGAAGTTTCCCTCGGCCAGCTCCTTGAGCATCGACTTGTCGAGCTCGGCCTCGGCGAGGAGCTTCTTCAGCCGGGCGTTCTCGCCCTCGAGCTCCTTCAAGGCGCTTCGCATCGCTCGCCTTCATGCCGCCGTACTGCGCGACCCACCGGTGCCAGGTCGAATCGGCGATCTGCAGATGCCGGCAGACCTCGTCGAGCTCGGTCCCGCCGGCGAGGAGCTTGTTGCCCTCGGCGAGCTTGCGGATGATCTGGTCGGGCGTGTGCCGCCGACGCTTGGTCATGGGTGCTGTCCTCCTGCCCCATCTTGGGGCAACGGACTCGCACAACACCCGGACCACTACAGGGGGGTCACTTCATTGCAGCACCAGCGTTGCAGTCACGCGCGGTTTCGGCTCTGCCACCGTGCGCCGTTGAGGTGGTGGCGAGGGCTCTACGGCTTGGGGCGGTTTGTCGCCTCATGAACCGCTGGGGTCGACGGGCACCGGTTGGACCCGGCTGGGGTCGAAGTAGCGGCCTCGCTTGCCCTTCCGGATGACGACGTGCTCGACGAACAGGGCGATGAGAGCGCGTTGCTGATCGAGGTCGAGTTGATCCCAGCTGTCGGCCGTCACGCCCTCGAAAGCCGTGCCGTCGAGGCTGGGGTCGACGGTGAACTGGTCGAGCCGTCGCCTCGCGAGCAGCAGGCGAGCGTGGATCGGGTCCTGCGCAGCAAGGAACTGCGTCCTGTTGATCCGTTGCGCGCCGTAGTCCGCCGCAAGATCGGCGAGGAACTGTTCGTCGCTCTCGATCGAGGCGATCAACTGGTGGGCGTCGCCGCCGGCGCGACGAGCTCGTGCTATGGCGATGTCGGTGTGTTCGAGCGCGGCGAGCACGTAGTCGATGACGATCTGCTCGACGTAGTCGGCCTTCACCGTGTTCGAGCCGCAACCGTGGCGGTTCGCCTTGTCGCACGCGATCGTCCGACGAGGCGGACGTTGCCCCGGCCTGAGCTGCTTGTCCATGCGCTCGCTGACGGCGGCCATTACCGATCCGCATTCGGCACAACGGCACATCCCCGCGAGGAGGTTGACTTTCGGCCGGCGACCGATGGGAGCATGGGCGAGCCGGGAACGCACCTGCTCCCAGGTCGCCCGGTCGAGGATCGGCTCCCAGTTCGCCTCGCCCACCACCTCGCCTTTCGACTCGCGCAGCCCCGTGATCCGCCCCGACCTGAGGACCATGCCCAGCGAGCCTGGTCGCCACTTCTTGCCGTGCGCCGATGGGATGCCGCGCTCGTTGAAGTCGACGACGATCGAGGCGAGTGACTGGCCAGCCAGCACACGCGCTGCGGCCTCACGGAGCACATCCGCCTCCTCCGACACGACCTCGATCCGGCCCTGTCCTACTCGCCGGTACCCGTAGGAGCGGCCCCCGCCGTGGGCGTTACCTCGCTCTGCGTTCTGGTGGTGCTTGGCACTGACGCGTTCACCGATCCGAGCGGACTCGTGCTCGGCCGCCGCGCCGAGGACCTGCGCGGTGAATCGCCCGCTCGCCGTGTTCAGGTCGACATGACCGGCAGCGACGGTCCGGATCTCAACGCCGGCGGAAGCGACCACCTTGGTCAGCTCGACCAGGTCGGCGAGCCGTCGGTACAGCCGGTCAGGGTGGTAGGCGACGATCACGTCGATCTCGCGCCGGCGGACGAGATCGAGCAGGCGCTCGTACTCAGGACGGCACGCACCGCTGTAGGCGCTCAGGTCGTTGTCGACGAGCACCTCGTCGACGCTCCAACCCTCCACCTCCGCCAGATGGCGGCAACTGTCGATCTGCCGGCCGACGCCAGCCGCCTCGCCGACCTTGTCCAACGAGATCCGGGCGTAGATCGCCGCACGCCCGAACAGCGTGCCTGTCCCTGTGCGGACGTTCGACTGTCGCCTCACCACCATCTGCTGCGCTCGCTCCTCGGGTGCTCGGGACTCCCTTCTGAAGTCCCACCTGTGGGAGCTGCTCAGCGCGACGTGATTACCTCAGAAATTTCGAGGTGGTGTTGTCGGCCAGCACCCGGCCTGCGGTCTGGCACGTCGGGCAGTACGCCACGGTGTAGGAGCGGTACTCCACCGAGCGGATCGTGTCGTGGCCCAGCGGGCAGGACTCTCCCCCCCGGTGGTGGACGCCACCGGGCCGGTCGGCCGATGCGCTCATCTCGCTGAGGCTGCGCTCGTAGGTGAGCCCCTCCTCCACGGCCGACGCGATGGCCGCGACCAGCCGCTCGGCGTCGTCGGGGCCGAGCCTGGCCGTCGGGGCGAACGGCGACAGGCGTGCCCGCCAGCACACCTCGTTGGCCAGGCGGCGCCCCAGCCCGGCGAGGATCCGCTGGTCGCGCAGCCAGCCGTGCAGGCGCATGGGGTGGGCGCGGAGCAGCCCCAGCAGCTCGTCGGGGCCGACGGCGTCGGCCTCGGGGCCGAGCCCGTCGAGGGGCGGTTGGCCCGACGGATCGCCGGCGAGCACCCACACCCCGGCCCGGTGCTCGGTGCCGGCCTCGGTGAGGAGGAGGGCCCGGCCGTCGGCGAACGTCCAGCGGGCCAGCCCGCCCCGCGGTCGGCGGGACCGGCCGGGGTCGGGGCGGAGACGCCCGCCCTGCATGAGGTGCACGAGGAAGGTCAGGTCGTCGAAGGCGAGCAGCAGGTGCTTCCCCCGCCGGGTCACCCGGTCGAGGGGGCGCCCGACGGCGGCCGAGGGAGGCGGGACCGCCGTCTTGAGTGCCGTGATCGACAGCGGGGTGAAGGCCGCCAGCACCGCCCCGGCGTCGGCGTCGGTGAGGCGCTCGGCGTGGGCCTGCAGCTCCGGCAGCTCGGGCACGGGTGCTCAGGCGGCGCCGGGCGCGCCGGCGCGCTCGTCGGGCCGGGGGAAGGTGGTGCGGGCCCGCACCCCCGCGAGGGCCTCGTCGATGTCGGCGAGGATCTCCGGGGCGGCCAGGATCCGCTTCAGGTCGCCGCCGACGCGGAGCCGGCCGGAGAGCACGGCCATGGTCGCCCCGAGCCGGCCCGAGGCCACGCCGACGGCGGTGTCGTGGTCCTCGGAGAACCACACGTCGGCCGACGGGGCCGGACCGGCGTGCAGCCTGGCCCCCAGGTCCCCGATCTCGAGGTGCCACACGCGGTCGCCGTCGGGCCCTCCGGTGACGGTGTGCTGGATGACCAGGCGATCGCCGGGCCCGAGCCCCCGGGGCCGCGGCGCCGCGGCCAGCGCCTCGTCCACGTCGGCCAGCCACGCATCGGTGAGGAACGGCGCCACGTGGCCAGGCTACGGTTCGTGGCGCCGTTCCGAGAGCCCCGGTGGGTGCACCCGGCCGCGACGGCCGGCCGGGTGCCTCACCCGCGGGCGGGGCCTGACCTATCCTCGGCACGGCACGGCGCCCGGGAGGCGATCCATGATCGAACGGCAGCGGGAGGGCGACGTCGTGCGGGTGACGTTCGCCCTGCCGGCCGACGAGGTCCACGAGCAGGTCTTCGTCGTCGGGGACTTCAACGGCTGGGATCGTGGCTCGCACCCGCTCGCGCCCGACGAGCACGGGCGGGTGTCGGTGTCGGTCGCGCTGGCCCCCGATCGGGAGTGGGCCTTCCGGTACTGCACCGCCGGCGGCACCTGGTTCAACGACCCGGGTGCCGACACCTACGAGCCCAACGAGTACGGCGGTTTCAACGGGGTCGTGTCGACCGGGTCCTGAGGGGCGGCGCCCCGCCTAGGCTGCGCCGCCGTGCGTGAGATCGGACAGGGTACGAAGGTGTTCGACGCCGAGCCCGTGCGGGGGCGCTTCGTGGCGGTCGAGGGGCCCGACGAGGTGCTCGCCCTGATGGACACCGGGGCCGGGGGGGTGGTCGCGCTGGTGCGCGACGCCGGGGCGACGTTCCTGGCGCCGATCTACCACGAGCTCACCGCCGTGCTGTGCACCAGCGGCACGCCCCGGAGCCACATCGGCATCGTGAGCCGAGAGTTCCGGGTGCCCTGCGTGATGGGCTGCACCTTCGCCGGGGGCGAGCCTGCCGACGGGACCGAGGTCGAGGTCGACTGCTCGGGCGCGCAGGGTGTGGTGCGCGGGGTCGAGGCCGGCTGATGCCCGGTGGTGCGAGCCGGCCGGGACCGGACGCGATGAGGGCCGAGGCCAACCGGATCATCGCCTACCACTCGCCCATCTCACGTGCGCTCACCGACGAGCGCACCGCTTTGGAGTCCAAGCTGATCCCGGTGTCGGCCTACGTGATCGTGTCGTGCATCGAGGCCTTCTACCGGTACCCGGAGATGATGGCCGTGATCGACGCGGCCGTGCCGGCCGAGGAGATCGGCCGGGCCGGCCGGCGGCCCGGCAGCCGGGTCAACAGCGTGCACCTGTGGTCGATCGCCAACCTCTACCTGCTCGGTCGCAAGGCGATGACGGCCTTCGACCCCTCGCTCGACCTGGTGGAGCCCACCTGGCGGGTGCTCGACTTCTGGGAGCGGGCGGCGAAGGGCTTCCGTGCCGACGGCACCCGCCAGGCGTGGGACACGGGCACCGCGACCCCGTACGCACCCGAGGTGATCGACACGCTGGTCGGTGGCGTCACCCCCGTCGACGATCCCGACCTCCGGGCCGCGGTCGTGCGCTTCAACGCCACGCTGGTGAGCTACCTGTTCCTGCTCTACTTCGACACCCGCGTCGGCACCGGCGACACCGGTCCGTACCTGCTGCCCGACGGCCGGGTGCTGCTCGTGCGCGACTACTACCGCCTCGGCCGGACCGACTTCTGGTGGTCCGACGTGGCCCGCGACGTCCCCTACCAGAACCTCACCGCTGCGCTGGTGCTCGACGGCGTGGGCTTCCGCGTCACCGACTTCGGGAGCAGCTACCACGAGCCCGAGGACTACCTCGACCACCTCGTGGGCTTCTCGCTGTTCACCACCGACACCCCGGACGGCTCGCTGCGGCCCGTGCCGCTCGACGAGCTCGACGGCATCGTGGGCGCCGTGCGGACGGCCCAGTCCGCGCACTACCGGAACATCGCGACCATGAGCCGCGAGGAGAAGATCCGCTGCGGCGCGTACGTGTACTTCACGTTCCTGCGGCCCTTCGCCGACGTCGCCGGCGTGGCCGACCGCCTGGACTGGACGGTGCCGCGGGACACCCCACCTGCGCTCTACGACCTCTTCTCCCAGTACGAGGGGGCCAACGCGGGCGTCGAGGGCGACGAGGACTACTACGCGCCCATCCCCTGACGCCGAGCGGGCCCACCGTCCCGGGTCCGACCCGGGCTGGGAGGAGTGGTGGGGCTTCGAGCTGGTCGCCGCGGGTGACGGCGGCGCGCTGGTCGGTGCCTACGCCCGCGTCGCCCTCCGGCCGGCCGAGCGCACGGCCTGGTACTGGGCCGCGCTGGTCGGTGACGGCCGCCCCCTCGTGACGGTGGTGGAGACGCAGATCCAGCTCCCCAGGCCGGGCAGCCTCGAGATCCGGGCCGAGGGGCTCTGGGCCGACCACATCTGCGAGGCGCCCTTCGAGCACTGGACGGTCGGCCTCGAGGCCATGGGCCTCGGCCTCGAGGATCCGCAGGACGCGCTGGGCTCCCGGCGGGGCGACATCGTCCCCCTCGGCTTCGATCTCGAATGGGAGGACGCCGGCCCGCCCCGGCCGCAGCCGCCCCTGCGCCCAGCGGTCACGGCGCCCGGCGGGAGCCGGTGTCCCGACCCGGGCCGCGAGGCCGCGGCGGCGTGTGCGGGCTACCACGTGGACTGCCGGGTGCACGGCGAGGTGCTCGTGGGCGCCGACCGGATCCACATCGACGGTCGGGGCGCGCGGGAGCACGGCTGGGGACCGCTGCCCTGGTGGGACGCCGCCTGGGAGCGGGGTCCGGACGGCGACGTGCTCGTCCGGGCGCCCGTGCTGGTCGAGTCGCGCGACGGCCGCCGGGCCCACTGCGAGCGGGCGCTGGTGCGGCCGCCCACCGGCGACGTGGCCTGGTGCGAGCGCCACCGGCCCGATCGCGCCCCGACGGGCCGGTGAGGGGCCGGTGAGGGGCCGCCGGTACTGTGGGTCCCCGTGCTGGCCGCTCTCGTCCCTGTGCTCGGGGCCCTGTCGCTCGACCCCGAGGAGCTGATCGCCACCTTCGGCACGATCGGCCTCTTCGCCATCATCTTCGCCGAGTCGGGGTTGCTGTTCGGCTTCTTCCTGCCCGGCGACTCGCTGCTGTTCACGGCCGGGCTGCTGGCCTCGCAGGGCAAGCTCAACTTCCCGGTGATCGTGGTCGGCTGCTTCGTGGCCGCAGTCGTCGGCGACCAGGTGGGCTACGTGTTCGGGCGCAAGGTGGGGCCCGCGCTGTTCCGCAAGCCCGACTCGCGCCTGTTCAAGCACGAGAACGTGGAGAGGGCGCAGCACTTCTTCGACCGCCACGGCTCCAAGACCATCGTGCTGGCGCGCTTCGTCCCCGTCGTGCGGACCTTCGCACCGATCGTGGCGGGCGTGAGCCACATGCACTACCGCACGTTCGTGGCGTTCAACGTGCTGGGCGGGCTGCTGTGGGCCGTCGGCGTCATCACCCTCGGCTACGTGCTCGGCGAGACGATCCCGAGCATCGACAAGTACCTGCTCCCGGTCATCGGCGTGATCATCCTGGTCTCGGTGCTCCCGGTGGCGTTCGAGGTGCTCCGCTCGCGGCGCCGCCAGGACGCGGTCGCGGCGCCGGCGGAGGATGCTGACACCCCCCAGTCCTGACGGCCGGCCGCGGCCCGCCGGGGCCGGACGCGCCGGGGCCCGCCCCTCGCAGGGCGGGCCCCGTGCACGGCCGGTGGGGGAGCGGGCTCAGCCGGTGTCGGAGGTGGTCCCGGCGTCGAGGGAGTCCCGGACCTCGAGGAGCTTCGACTTGACCTCCTGGTCGGCCTCGTCGTGGCCGAGGTCGAACATCCAGCGGTCGATGGCCGCCTTGAGGGTTGCCTTGGGGTCGTCGAAGTCGGGAGCGGCGCCGGAGGTGGCCGCCAGCGCCGCCTCGGTCTCGTTCTCGGCCATCGACTGGGCCTTGCGCTTCGAGAAGGCGATCGCCCCGAGCACCACCACCAGGGCGGCGCCGGCGATGCTGAATCGGGCCACGTCGTTGTCGCCCAGCTCGATCACCACGGGGAGCAGGAGCAGCGACACCAGGTTCATGACCTTGATGAGCGGGTTGAGGGCGGGGCCGGCCGTGTCCTTGAACGGGTCGCCCACGGTGTCGCCGATGACGGCGGCCTTGTGGGCCTCCGAGCCCTTGCCGCCCTCGTGGCCGTCCTCGATGTACTTCTTGGCGTTGTCCCAGGCGCCGCCGGCCGTCGACAGGTAGTTGGCCATGAGCTGGCCCGTCAGGATCACCGCGGCGAGGAACGCCCCCAGGGCGTACTCGTTGATGCCGAAGCCGATGATCACCGGCGTGAGCACGGCCAGCAGGGCGGGCGTGGCCAGCTCGCGCAGCGAGGCGGCGGTGCAGATGTCGATCACGGGGGCGTAGTCGGGCCGCTTCTCGCCGCTCATGATCTTGCCGTCGGCGAACTGGCGGCGGACCTCCTGCACCACCACGCCGGCGGTGCGCCCCACCGCCTTGATGGCGAGACCGGAGAAGAGGAAGGGCACGGCGCCACCGATGAGCAGGCCGATGAACACCTTGGGGTCGGCCACGTTGATGAAGATGCTCTCGAAGACGGAGCCGCCGCCCGCGATGAGCCGGTCGACGGCTTCGATGCCGAGCGTCTCGGTGCCGATGATCTCGATGAAGCTGGCGAACAGGGCGACGGCCGCGATCACCGCCGAGCCGATGGCGAAGCCCTTGGTGACGGCCTTGGTGGTGTTGCCGACGGCGTCGAGGCCCACCATGACCCGCTGGGCATCGCCGTGGAACTCGCCCGACATCTCGGCGATGCCGGCGGCATTGTCGGCCACCGGCCCGAAGGTGTCCTCGGACACCACCACACCGGTGGTGGCGAGCATGCCCATGCCGGCGAGGGCCACCAGGTAGAACGAGAGCTGGATGTTGCCGCCCCCGAGGCCGATCGCCGCGCCGATGGCGACGGCGATGGCGATGATGGCCCACACCGTGCTCTCCAGGCCGATCGACGTGCCCGACAGCACGGTGGTGGCCGGGCCGGTGCGGGCCGACTCGGCGATCTCCTTCACCGGTGAGAAGTGGGTCGAGGTGAAGTACTCGGTGATCCGGCTCGCGACCTGGGCGAGCACCAGGCCCACCACCACCGCGCCGAACATCCGCCAGCCGACGTCGTCGACGCTGCCGACGGGGTTCCCCACGTAGACGAGGGTCAGGGCGAGGGTGCCCAGCACGGTGAGGAACCCGGCCGTGGCGAAGCCGCGGTTGATGGGCGTCATGGCCGAGCGGTCGCCCTCGCGGGCCCGCACGGCGAAGACGCCCACGATGGAGGCGAGCACGCCGATGGCGCGGGCGGCCAGCGGGAAGAGGGCGCCGATGGCCCACAGCTCGGGGTTGTCGGGGAAGATCGACCGGAAGGCGGGCACGCCCAGGATGATCGAGGCGACGAGCGTGACCTCGTAGCTCTCGAACAGGTCGGACGCCATGCCGGCGCAGTCGCCCACGTTGTCGCCCACGTTGTCGGCGATGGTGGCCGGGTTGCGGGGGTCGTCCTCGGGGATGCCGGCCTCGACCTTGCCCACCAGGTCGGCGCCCACGTCGGCCGCCTTGGTGAAGATGCCGCCGCCGACCCGCAGGAACAGGGCGAGGAGCGAACCGCCGAAGCCGAACCCGATGAGGATCGCCGAGGCGGAGTTCTGGAAGATCATCATGATCACGGTGGCGCCGAACAGGCCGAGGCCCACGCAGAACATGCCGGCGATGCCACCGGTCTGGAACGCCACCTGCAGGGCCGGTGGCATGTGCCCCGTCCTCGCGGCCGCGGCCGTGCGCACGTTGCCCCGGGTCGCGAGGGTCATGCCGACGAACCCGGTGAGGCCCGACATGAGGCAGCCGGCGAGGAAGGCCAGCGTCCGGAACAGCCCGGACTGGGCGAAGCTCAGTACCTCGTCGCCGTTCGGCTTCACCACGGCCACGGAGGTGATGAACACGATGACCGCCACCGGGATGAGGATGAAGCCGATCGTGCGGAACTGCCGTTTGAGGTACGCCGAGGCGCCCTCCTGGATCGCCTTGGCGATCTCGATCATCTTCGGAGTGCCCTGGTCCTTCGCCAGGACGATCCGCATGAGGAGGAATCCGACGCCGAGGGCGACGAGAGCGGTGATGGCCGATCCGATCAGGATGAACCACTCGCCGCCGGCCAGTGTGAACTGCTGGTAGCCGCCTTCGGCGGCCAGTACCTGGGTCACCTGCACTCCGGTCCTGTGGGACGCGCCACGCTGAGCGTGACGGCGGGCACGTAGGTCGGCCGGATTCTAGGAAGCCCCGGCGGGGTCGTGCGAAACGGCCCCCCGCGGCTCAGACCCGATCGAACAGGATGGCCCGCTTCACCTCTTCGATCGCCTGGGTGACCTTGATGTCCCGGGGGCAGGCCTCGGTGCAGTTGAAGGCCGTGCGGCAGCGGAACACGCCCGACTTGGCGTTGAGGATGTCCATGCGCTGCTCGGCGGCCTGGTCGCGGCTGTCGAAGATGAAGCGATGGGCGTTCACGATCGCCGCAGGCCCCACGTACGACGACGAGCCCCAGTACACGGGGCAGCTGGTGGAGCAGCAGGCGCACAGGATGCACTTGGTCGTGTCGTCGAACCGCTCGCGGTCCTCGCTCGACTGGTACCGCTCCTTGTAGCCCGGGTCGTCGTGGTTGACCAGGTACGGCACCACCGAGCGGTACTGGGCGAAGAACGGCTCCATGTCGACCACGAGGTCGTGGATCACCGGCAGCCCCCGGATGGGCTCCAGGGTGATGTCGGTGCCGGTCCGCTCGATCAGCTGGCCGCAGGCCAGGCCGTTGATGCCGTTGATCACCATGGCGTCGGACCCGCACACGCCGTGCGCGCAGGAGCGCCGGAACGTGAGGGTGCCGTCCTGGTGCCACTTGATCTCGTGCAGCGCGTCGAGGAGCCGGTCGGTCTCGAAGACCTCGACCTCGTACTCCTGCCACCACGGCTTGCGGTCGGTCGCCGGGTCGTAGCGCTTGATGGTGAGGTGGACCGTGACCTTCGCGGCCGCCTCGGGCTGGTCGATCGGCGTCGCCTCGGTGACGGCCATCAGTACTTGCGCTCCATCGGGATGTACTTGCCTCCCTCGACCGGCCTGTAGTCGAGACGGATCGAACCGTCGTCCTCCAGCCAGGCGAACGTGTGCTTCATCCAGTTGGCATCGTCGCGGAGCGGGTGGTCCTCCCGCCAGTGGGCGCCGCGGCTCTCGGTCCGGGCCCGGCCGGACACCACCAGGCACTCGGCCAGCTCGATCAGGTAGCCGAGCTCCAAGGCCTCGGTGAGGTCGTAGTTGAACACCTCGCCCTTGTCCTGGATCGACACCTGCCGGTAGCGGGCCTTCAGCTCGTCGAGGGTCCCGAGCACGGCGGACAGGCTCTCCTCGGTGCGGAACACGGAGGCCTTGTCCATCATCTCCTCCTGCAGCTCGGTGCGGATCGTCGCGACCGACTCGGTGCCGCTGGACTCCTTCATCCGCTCGATCCGCTCGCGGGTGTCGGCCTCGGCGCCCACCGGCGGCTCGGGCATGTCGGCGGTCTTCACGAACTCGGCCATGGCCTTGCCGCCCCGCCGGCCGAACACCACGATGTCGAGCAGCGAGTTGGTGCCGAGCCGGTTGGCGCCGTGCACCGACACGCAGGCGCACTCGCCGGCGGCGTACAGGCCCGGGATCACGGTGCCCTCGGTGTCGCACACCACCTCGCCGTCGACGTTGGTGGGGATCCCGCCCATGGCGTAGTGGGCGGTCGGCTGGATCGGGATCGGCTCCTTCTTGGGCTCGATGCCCAGGTAGGTGCGCACGAACTCGGTGATGTCGGGGAGCTTGGCGTCGATCTGCTCGGGCGGCAGGTGCGTGAGGTCGAGGAGGATGTAGTCCTTGTGCGGCCCGGCGCCCCGACCCTCGCGGATCTCGAGCAGCTCGGCCCGGCTCACCATGTCGCGCGGGGCCAGGTCCTTCACGGTGGGGGCGTAGCGCTCCATGAACCGCTCGCCGTCGGCGTTGCGGAGGATGCCGCCCTCGCCCCGGGCCGCCTCCGACAGCAGGATCCCCATCTTGTAGATGCCGGTGGGGTGGAACTGGAACATCTCCATGTCTTCCATGGGGATGCCCCGCCGGTAGAGCAGGCCGGGCCCGTCGCCGGTGAGCGAGTGGGCGTTGGAGCTCACCTTGAACATCTTCCCGAAGCCGCCCGAGGCGAACAGGGCGGCCTTCGTGTGGAACACGTGCAGGTCGCCGGTGGCCACGTCGTAGGCGACCACGCCCGACACCCGCCGGTCGGCGCCCTCGCCCTCGAAGGTGATGTCGAGCACCTGGTACTCGTTGAAGAAGTTGACGTTGCGGGCCACGCACTGCTGGTACAGCGTCTGCAGGATCATGTGGCCGGTGCGGTCGGCCGAGTAGCAGGCCCGCCGGACCGGCGCCTCGCCGTGGTTGCGGGTGTGGCCACCGAAGCGGCGCTGGTCGATCATGCCCTCGGGCGTGCGGTTGAACGGCAGCCCGAAGTGCTCCAGCTCGATCACGGCGTCGATGGCCTCGCGGCACATGATCTCGGCGGCCGACTGGTCGACGAGGTAGTCGCCACCCTTGACGGTGTCGAAGGTGTGCCACTCCCACGAGTCCTCCTCGACGTTGGCGAGGGCCGCGCACATGCCGCCCTGGGCCGCGCCGGTGTGGGACCGCGTCGGGTACAGCTTGGTGATGACGGCCGTGCGGCACTTGCCGGCGACCTCGATGGCCGCGCGGAGGCCGGCGCCACCGGCACCGACGATCACCGCGTCGTAGCTGTGCTGGATGACGTTCACGGTCGAATCCTCCCATCGGGCCGTGGGCTGGACGAAATCATGGCCCGGTAGCCGTTGGTCGCGGCGAGCCCGCCCGGCCCGCGCAGCTCGAGGAGGAGCTCGAGCGGGCCCTCGGTGTGGGGCACCAGCGCCTGGAGCGTGCCGGCCCGGACGCAGGCGTCGGCGGGGACGTCGCCCCCCAACCTCCACGTGTGGGCGCCCCCCGGCCAGGCCAGCCGGGCCACCACGACGCACCCGTCGAGCGGCTCCCGCAGGTCGCTCACCACGTGCACGTCGAGGGCGAGGGGGTCGCCGGGCCGCACCACCGGCGGCAGCCAGTCGGCCACGACGATCACCGGGCGGCACGCGGCCGCCAGGGCGTGGTAGCCGAGCTTCGGGGCCCGCTCGTGGTCGAGCACCGACCAGGTCACGCCGGGGTGGCCGTCGGCGAAGCAGAACTGGGCGAACCCGCCCGTCGGGCGGTACTTGAGGCGGCGCAGGGTCTCGACGTGGAGCTTGATCACCTCGGCCTGGTAGCGCTGGGTGGCGTGGCGCCACGCCTCGAAGGTCGCGTGCTCGGCCGGCGGCACGTAGCGGTCGAAGCGATCCTTCTGCAGGGCGTGGTGGCGGCCGAGCCGCTCCCAGTCGAGGTCGGGCCAGCGGTCGGGGTCGCAGAAGGCGGCGTGCTCGGGCACGGCCTGCGCCGAACTCGCTCACGAACCGGGCCAGCCGGGGGATGGTGGCGAGGAGGCGGGGGAACCCCGACGTCTCCCCGTGGTACCAGCCGAAGTACACGTGCGTGTCGGTGCCGTCGAGCTGGGGGAGGTGGGGCAGCACGCCGCTGTGGGCGATGACCGGTCGGGACGTGTCGGCCTTCTCGAGGGCTCGCTTGATGGAGCGGTCGAGCACCGTCCTGTTCCAGGTCGGCAGCTCCTGACCCATCGCGAACCGGGTGGCCAGCCGGGCCGAGTGGACGGTGCCGGGCTCCGCCTCGAGGGCGATGGGCTCGTTGTGGCCGCACCAGACGGCGATCGACGGGTGGTGACCGAGCACGTCGACGGCCCGCGCCGCCTGGCGGATCGCCTGCTTGCGCACGCTGCGCGCGTAGCCCCACTGCAGGGGGAGGTCCTGCCAGAGCAGGAGCCCGGCGTCGTCGGCGGCCTCGTACAGCTCCGGCCGGCTGACGTGGCCGTGGACGCGCAGCAGGTCGAGGCCGGCCGCCGTGGCCAGGGCCACGTCGCCGGCGAGCTCCTCCGGGGCGGCCTCGCCCAGCGCCATGCGGGTCGGGCCCTGGTTCGAGCCCTTCACGAACAGCCGCTCGCCGTTCACCGACAGGATCCAGTTCCGCAGCGACAGCCGGCGGAGCCCGGTGCGCCGTTCCAGGCGGTGGCTCACGGCGCCGCCGGTCACGACCTCGACGCCGACGTCGTAGCGCGGCTGGTCGCCGAGGGTGTGCGGCCACCAGAGCTCCGGCTCGTCCACGCGGACGGTCCAGCGCACCTTGTTGGTCCCTGCGGCGAGCGTGCGCTCCTCGTGGTGCTCGGCCGCGAGGGATCCGTGGCGCGACACGGTGGTGCGGAGCTCGACGGCGTCCGGCGCCGCCGCGTCGAGGTCGACGTCGAGGGCGAGCAGGGCTCGCTCCTCGTCGGCCTCACGGCAGAGAAGTCGGAGGCGGGTGATCCGCACCGGGCCGGTGCGCTCGACTCGGACCGGCCGCCACAGGCCGCCCGGGTTCCAGTCGGGTCGAGGCAGTCCCAGTGCTGGAACACGCCGGTCAGCGAGCGCTTCGCGGTGAGGTCGGTGGGCCGGGGGCACGCCACCTCGACCGCGAGCACGTGCTCGTCACGGGCACGGGCGGCGTCGGTCACGTCGAGCTCGTGGGGCGCGAAGTAGCCCTCGGTGTCGCCCACGTACTCGCCGTCCAGCCACACGTCGCCCTGGTAGAACAGCCCGTCGAGCACCAGCCAGTCGCGCTCGTCGTCGGCCGGCGGGTCGGCCCGGAACCGCCGCCGGTACAGCAGCGGGCCGTCGCTCTCGGCGAACGCCGGCGTGGAGCGCCAGTGGCCCGGCACCGGCAGTTGCTCCCACCCGGTGTCGTCGAACCCGGGCTCGAGCGCGGCCCGGCGGAGGGCGTCGTCGGCCTCGGCGGCGAGCCACGTGCCCGAGAGGTCCATCGGGCGGGCGACGCTAGCCGGTCTTCCCCCCACCGAACGCTGGTGGCCCAGGTAGGTTGGCCGCATGTCTCGCCCTGCCACCCTCGGCCAGCTCCGCGAATCGGGCTGGGTGTCCGTGCCGGTCAAGGAGGAGATCCGCCGCAACGCCATCGCCCGGATCGCCGGCGGGGAGCGGCTGTTCCCGGGGGTGATGGGCTACGACGACACGGTGCTCCCGCAGCTCGAGAACGCCCTCCTCGCCGGGCACGACATCATCTTCCTGGGCGAGCGGGGGCAGGCCAAGACCCGCATGATCCGCTCGCTGCTGGGCCTGCTCGACGAGTGGATGCCGACCGTGGCCGGGTCGGAGATCAACGACGATCCCTACCACCCGGTGTCGAAGCACGCCCGCGACCTCATCCACGAGCGGGGCGAGGACACCCCGATCGAGTGGGTCCATCGCGACGCCCGCTACGGCGAGAAGCTGGCGACGCCCGACACGTCGATCGCCGACCTGATCGGCGAGGTCGACCCGATCAAGGTGGCCGAGGGGCGCTACCTGTCGGACGAGCTCACGCTCCACTACGGCCTCGTCCCGCGCACGAACCGCGGGGTGTTCGCCATCAACGAGCTCCCCGACCTGGCCGAGCGCATCCAGGTGGGCCTGCTCAACGTGCTCGAGGAGCGCGACGTGCAGATCCGCGGCTACAAGATCCGACTCCCCCTCGACGTGCTGCTCGTGGCCTCGGCCAACCCCGAGGACTACACCAACCGCGGCCGCATCATCACCCCGCTGAAGGACCGCTTCGGCAGTCAGATCCGGACGCACTACCCGCTCGAGGTGGCGACCGAGATGGCGATCGCCGTCCAGGAGGCCCGTCCGCTCGACGGTGACGGCATCACCGTGACGATGCCCGACTACATGGCCGAGATCGTCACCCAGCTGAGCCACCTGGCCCGCCAGAGCCCGCACATCAACCAGCGCTCGGGGGTGTCGGTGCGCCTCACGGTCGCCAACTACGAGACGCTGGTCGCCAACGCCACCCGCCGGGCGCTGCGCCACGGCGAGCGCGAGGTGGTCCCCCGGGTGAGCGATCTGTCCGCGCTGGCGGCCAGCACCGCCGGCAAGGTCGAGATCGAGACCCTCGAGGAGGGCCGCGACGAGGCGATCGTCGAGGGCCTGGTGAAGGCGGCGGTGCTCACGGTGTTCAAGGAGCGCCAGGCCGCCGACCGGCTGCGCGGGGTGATCAGCGCGTTCGACGAGGGGCTCGTCGCGCACGTGGGCGAAGACGTCTCGTCGGCCGACGAGGCCGCCCTGGTGGGCCAGATCCCCGGGCTCCCGGAGGCGGTCCGGTCCCTGGCTGCGTGCG
Source organism: Acidimicrobiales bacterium (assembly GCA_016716005.1). NCBI lineage: Bacteria > Bacillati > Actinomycetota > Acidimicrobiia > Acidimicrobiales > Acidimicrobiales bacterium. The sequence continues at coordinate 12,255 of JADJXE010000003.1, read as the reverse complement.
AGGGCCCAGCCGCCGAGGCCAGCGCCGTCGAGTTCGTGCTCGAGGGGCTCCACCTGTCGAAGCGGCTCAACAAGGACGCGGTCGGCTCCCGAGCGACGTATCGCGGCCGCTCCTAGCGTCCGGTCAGCCGGGGCTGGCCGCACCCACGTTCGGGAGCACCGCCAGCCGGCCCACCAGCGCCCGCGTCACCGCGTCGCGGTCGGCGGCCACCACCGGCACGACGGGGCTGGCGAAAACGAAGGCGAGCACCGCCCGGTCGAGCCGCACCACGGCCGCGTCCATCACGATCTCCCGCTCGCCCTCGCCCTCGTCGTGGATCGCACGCACCCGGAAGGCGTGGAGGGCGTCGCCCAGCGGGGGCTGGTCGAGCGGCTCGGTGCCGAGCACCCGCACGGGCGTGCCCTCGTCGCTGTCGGCGGTGCGGCGGCCGATGCAGTCCGCGAAGCGGGGGTCGAGGGCCCGTTGCACCAGGCCGTCGGCGGCGGCCGGCGACGTGGTGACGAGGGTGGCGGACAGCGCGAACGCGCCGTCGAAGCGCACGAAGCGGGGCGAGACGGCCTCCGTGCTCACCACTTCCTGGGGCATCGGGCCGCCCACCTCCTCGAAGCAGGCCCGCAGGGGCAGCGCGTACGGCGGTTCGGCGGCGATCGGCCCGTCCGGCAGGGAGGTGGTGGCCCCCGCATCGCGGGCGGCTGCCGCTGCCTCGTCGACCGGGCCGCGGTGCTCCACCCACTCGTCGCCCAGGTCCACCCGGTAGAAGATGGCCCGCAGCGCCCACGCGGTGTCCTCCAGGTCCTGCTGGGCGCCGGCCAGGTCTGACGCCAGCGCGCCGGGATCCCACCGGGGCTGTTCGAGGCGCAGGTTCGACACGGCCGCGGCGACCATCGCCGCTGCCGCGGTGGCTGCGAGGGCCAGGCGGAGCACCCGGAGGGCCGGCATCCCCATGCCTCCCTGATCGGCACGCGCGGGCCCCGCCTTCACCCCTCCGAGGGTCTTCGTCGCGCTGGGCGACGCTGGGGCGGTGTCGGCGCGATCGAGACGGGTGGGGCGCCGTCCTGGTCGGCACGCGCGGGCCCCGCCTTCACCCCCTCCGAGGGTCTTCTTCGCGCTGGGCGACGCTGGGGCGGTGTCGGCGCGATCGAGACGGGTGGGGTGCTGTCTTCGTCGCGCTGGGCGACGCTGGGGCGGTGTCGGCGCGATCGAGACGGGTGGGCGTCGCCGGGCTCAGGTGGGCTACGCGCCCCTGATCGTGTCGGCGACGAGCTCGGCGCTCTCGCGTGGGCGCCGAGCCCGGTCGAACAGGCCGAACGGCACGTCGAAGCCGTGGCGCCACTCGTAGCTGTCGACGCCCGTCCAGAAGAACACCCCGCGGACGTCGATCCCGTCGGCGAGGGCCCGCTGGACCTCCGTGAGGGAGTCGCGGAGCACGTCGACGCGCCAGGCGTCGTCGGTGGTGCCGACGCCGAGCTCGGCCACGACCAGCGGCAGGTCGGGCAGCTCCTCGGCCAGGCGGTGGAGCACGACCCCGAGGCCCTCGGCCCAGGGGGCGTAGCCGAGCGGGCCCACGCGGGCGCCGGCCGGGTAGGTCCCCCGGCTCCCGTCCGGGCCGACGGCGATCGCGTGGTAGTACGAGAACCCCACCAGGTCGCACGAGCCCGCCAGGTCGGGGACCTCCTCCTCGGCCCGGCCGGGCACGGCCAGGATCCCCTCCCGCAGCGCCCGCAGCCCGACCTGCCAGACGACCTCGTCGACCTCGTCGGCGGCTCGCCGGGCCTCGGGGGAGCGGTCGGCCGCATGCACCGGCGACAGGTTGAGCACGGTGCACACCGGGAGCCCCCCGCCGCGCAGCTCCCGCCACGCGTCCCGCCAGGCCAGGTGGACGGCGCGGAGAGCGTCGCCGAAGAGCCGGGGATCCTCCCGCCACGGGGGGAGCTCGCCGGTCAGGTGGCTGCCCGCCGCCCAGGCGACGGGCTCGTTGATCGGCGTCCAGCCGGCGACCAGGTCGCCGAAGGTCTGGGCGCACACGTCGACGAACCGCGGCCAGTAGTACGAGCGGGCCCGGTCGTCGAGCAGCCCGCCCTCGTCGACGAACCACCCGGGCAGCGTGAAGTGGTGGAGGCAGGCCCACACTGCCACGCCGGCCGCGCCGGCAGCTTCCAGCACCCGGCGGTCGTGCTCCACGCGCTGGCCGTCGATCTTCCCGGGTCGGGGCTCGATCCGGGCCCAGTCGAGCGAGAGGCGATGGTGGCGGAGCCCGTACGACGCCAGCAGCGCGAAGTCGTCGGCGTAGGCGCTGGCGAAGCCGTTGCCGTCGCCCGAGGGCGGCACCCGCCCGCGCTCCTCCCACAACCGCCAGTCGCTGCCGGGGCGGCCCCTCGGCCTGGGTGGCCGAGGCCGCGGTGCCCCACCAGAAGCCGTCCGGGTACGTCACGGTCGATCGCCCGTCCGGTCGGCGGTGGGCCCAGCCGCCGGTGCCGCCGGCCCGGGCGTACCGCTGCCCCACTGCTGGGCGCAGCTCCTCGAGCAGAACGGCATGGGGCCGTTCGGGCCGGGCCGGGTGGCCACCACGGCGCCGGGGGCCAGGGCCAGGCCGCACACGGGGTCGACGACCGCGTCGGGCCCCGGCGGGGCGATCCAGAGGTCGACCAGCTCGATCGGAGCGGGTGAGCCCTTCGGCTGGCGGTGCTGGACGGGACCCACGTGGACCCAGGGGGGTGCGCCGGCGGCCACCTCGGTGGTGGCCAGCACCTCGCTGGGCCGGGCCTCCTCGCACAGGCGGGCGGCCAGGTTGACGGCGGTCCCCACGTAGTCGTCGCCCTCGAACAGCAGGGCCTCCCCCGGAGGCGATCCCCACCCGCAGGCCGAGCGGCGCAGGCGTCGCCCACCCGCCAGGCCAGCTCGACGGCTGTGGCCACGGCATCCTCCGGCTCGACCGCCACGAGCATGGCGCCGTCGCCGAGCCACTTGTCGACGCGCACCCCCCGGCGGGAGGCGACCCACCGGACGATCGAGCGGAACACGTGCAGCACGCCGGCGGCCGCGGCGTCGCCCTCGACGGCGGTGAAGGCGGTGAACCCCGACAGGTCGACGAAGACGAAGACGCGGGGCACGCGCACGCACGTCGACTTTAGTCCCCGGGCGGACGGGGCACGCCGGGCCCGGGCCAGCGCAGGCCGGTAGCCTTCCCCCATGGGGACGGGCTTCCGCTACTCGCGCTGGGACGGCACGCAGACGGGGTTCGATCTCGACGCCGAGGGGAGCAGGCCGCCGCCGAGCGTCGGACGCGGCTCGATCTCCTGCCTCCCGACCTTGCCGGCCAGGTGCGCGAGCTGCAGCAGTACGACTTCACGTCGGCCGAGGCCCAGCAGCGGTTCGAGGAGCTCCTCGACCGGCTCCGCCAGCAGCTGATGCAGCGCTACGTCGACCAGATGGCCGGGGCCATGAGCAACGTGGGCCCCGAGCAGATGCAGCGCATGAAGGACATGCTCGCCGAGCTCAACCGCATGCTCGACCAGCGGGCCGAGGGCGAGGAGCCCGACTTCCGAGTCCTTCATGGAGCGCTTCGGCGACTTCTTCCCGGAGAACCCCAGACCCTCGACGAGCTGCTCGAGGTGATGGCCCAGCGCATGGCGGCGATGCAGCAGATGCTCAACTCGATGACGCCCGAGCAGCGCTTCAGCTGCAGGGGCTGGCCGAGCAGCTCCTGGACGACATGGATCTGCGGTGGCAGGTCGACCAGCTGTCGTCGCACCTGCAGCAGCTGTTCCCCCAGGCCGGCTGGGACCGCTCGTACCAGTTCCGGGGCCAGGACCCGCTCGGGTTCGCGGACGCCGCCCAGCTCATGGAGCAGCTCGGCGACCTCGACCAGCTCGAGAACCTCCTGCGGTCGGCGACGAGCCCGGGTGCGCTGGCCGAGGTCGACCTCGACCGGGCCCGCGAGCTGCTGGGCGACGACGCCGCCCGCAGCCTGGAGAAGCTGGCCGAGCTGTCCCGGCTCCTCGAGCAGGCGGGCCTCATCGAGCAGAAGGAGGGGCGCTACGAGCTGACCCCTCGTGGCATCCGGCGGATCGGCAACAACGCGCTCTCCGACCTGTTCCGCAAGCTGCAGCGGGACAAGATCGGCAAGCACGAGATCGAGCGGTGGGGCGCCGGCCACGAGCGCACCTACGAGACCAAGCCCTACGAGTTCGGCGATCCGTTCAACCTCGACATCGAGCGCACGATCCGCAACGCCATCCGCCGCACCGGCGGCGGCACGCCGGTCACCCTGTCGCCCGACGACTTCGAGGTGGAGCGCACCGAGCACCTGGTCCGGTCGAGCACCGTGCTGATGCTCGACCTGTCGTTGTCGATGCCGATGCGCGACAACTTCCTCGCGGCGAAGAAGGTCGCGATGGCGCTCCACGCCCTCATCTCCAGCCAGTTCCCCCGCGACTTCCTGGGGATCGTGGGCTTCAGCGAGGTGGCGCGCGAGCTCAGGCCCGAGCAGCTGCCCGAGGTGTCGTGGGACTTCGTCTACGGCACGAACATGCAGCACGCGCTCCTGCTGAGCCGACGCATGCTGGCCCGCCAGGCCGGGACGAAGCAGATCATCATGATCACCGACGGCGAGCCCACCGCCCATCCTCCTCCCCGACGGCGAGGTGTTCTTCAACTACCCGCCGGTGCGCGAGACGGTCGACGCCACGCTGCGAGAGGTGGCGCGGTGCACCCGGGAGGGCATCAGGATCAACACCTTCATGCTCGACGCCAACGGGTACCTGCGCGCCTTCGTGGAGAAGCTCACCCAGCTGAACCAGGGCCGGTCGTTCTTCACGACGCCCGAGACCCTGGGTGACTACGTGCTCGTCGACTTCATCGAGCAGAAGCGGGCGCTGCGCTCGGGCGGGCCCGCCGGGGCGCCTGACGGCTTCGACGCCCTCAGCCGCCCTCGGCGAGCAGGCGCACGTAGCGGTCGTAGGTGGCGCGGTCGAAGGCGCACAGCACCACTCGGGAGACGACCTCGGTGGGCGTCGACCGGATGGCCTCCACGGCGATGCCGGCCGCCCGGTCGGGCGGGAAGGCGAACACGCCGGTGCTGACGGCCGGGAAGGCCACGGACCGGGCGCCGGCGGCGTCGGCGACCTCGAGGGCGCGGCGGTACGTGGATGCGAGCAGCGCGTCCGTCGCTCGCTCCGCCAGCGCCAGACCGGGCCGACGGCGTGGATCACGAGCCTGGCCGGGAGGCGAAGCCCGGTGTCGCCACGGCGTCGCCGGTCGCGACCCGCCCGTGCGCGGCGACCAGCTCGTCGCAGGCGTCCTGCAGGGGCGGTGGCCGGCGGCCGCGAAGATCGCCTGCACACCCCGGACCCGGCCTGCAGCGCGCCGTTGGCCACGCTGACGATGGCGTCGACCGGCAGCGCGTCGTGATGTCGGCCTGCACCGCTTCGATGAGCATGCCGGCAGTGTGCAGCCTCCGCCGGACGGGCGCGCGATACCTCAGTCCCGCGCCCGAGTGGTGGATTCCCTCTTGCGTTTGTCCCTCGGAGAGGCGAAGATCACACCCATGTAATTACAGGGCTGTGCCGCGCTGGTCGGATGGCTGGCGGGCCAGCCTCCGAGCGCCCGGCCATCGCCCTGGCGGAGGGGGGACATCGATGCGGATGCCAGTGGGGAACGACGATCCGGACGACCGTGGCTGGCAGGACTACGCCAACTGCCTCGGCGTCGATCCCGACCTGTTCTTCCCCGAGCGCGGGGCGTCCACCCGGGAGGCGGTGTGCCGGGGCTGCGTGGTGGGAGGACTGCCTCGAGTACGCTGGGCCAACGGCGAGAAGTTCGGGATCTGGGGGCATGAGCGAGCGGGAGCGCCGTCGCGTCCGCCGCCAGCGAGCCCTCGCCCGCCGGTCGGCGTCGGCCTGACGTTCGGCGGGCGTCCCTCACCAGGGCGTGCGCCGGGCCGCGATCCTGGCTTGATGGTGCGGCTGGGGTCGAGGTCGAGCTGGTCCCAGCGCCGGCGGGGATCGCGGCCAGCACCGCCGCGGGCACCAGGCCCACCAGCTCGGCCCGGGCCACCGGCCCGCGCCGCCACTGCGTCGTAGACCGCCGCCGGCCCAACCTCGAGCGGGGCCACGAGGTTGCACGACACCTGCACCTCGCGGCCCACCACCAGGCCGAGGGCCCGCACCGCCGGGCCCCGCAGGTCGCGGGCGATGGCACGGGCTCTCGACGCGTCCGGTTCGGCCAGCCACAGGTTGTAGGCCACGAGGACGGCCCGGGCGCCCACGGCGCAGGCCCCGGCGGTGGGGTGCGGGTGCGCCGGCCCCGTGTCCGGAGCCAGCTCAAGGCGTGCCGGCGCACGTCGGGCGAAGTCGCTCGGGGCCGTAAGAGGAAGCAGGGGGCTGCAGCTCGGCTCCCGGCCCACCGGGCCAAGCGATCGCTGACAGGGCCTCGGCGAGTCGTCGGGGCCGAGGGGCACGAGGGACCCACGTCGAGCACGCCGATGCGCGGGTGGGCGCCCTGGTGCTCGCCCAGATCGAGCAGGTCGAGGGCTGGCCCGGGCCACGGAGCGAACGGCGCCCTCGCCGAGGAGGGAGATACCGTCCGGTAGTGGTCGGGGTCGGTGTGCACGTCGAGCAGGTCGCTTCGCCGGCGCCGGCGATGGCCCATCCCACCTGGCGGGCGGCGGCCCTCGCTCACGTTCCACGACGCACTCGAACGCGGGCCAGCCTGGCACGGCGAGGCGAAGCGTTTCGGACCGGGTGGCGCGACCGGTGCCGCCGGGGGGGCAGCAGGTACGCTCGCACCGTGAACCTCGGTGCTCCCCGAACTGCTCATCGTCTTGCTCATCATCCTCCTGGGTGTTCGGCGGGACGAAGCTCCCTAACTGGCCCGCTCGCTCGGCCAGGCCCAGAAGGAGTTCAAGCTGAGCGTGCGAGGAGCGAAGGGCCGACGAGGAGCGCAAGGACGCCTGACCGGCGTCGCTGAGGCGGGCGGGAAACCATCTCGCCCGCTGCGTTCGCGTTCTCCATGGCGAGTCGCTCCGACGCTCGCCTCGCCACCCGTCCGGCTCGTGAGCCGGGAGGAGGCGTCACGAGGCTGGGGCCTCCGCTGTCGAACCGCCTGGTGCGGCCGACGACCGGGGCGGGGTTCCCTTACGTGGGAGGAGGTGGCCCGGGATCACGGGCGCTTCCTCTACACGGTGTCGTACCGGCTCACCGGCAACCACGACGACGCGGAGGATCTGGTGCAGGAGGTGCTGGTGCGGGTGCGGCGCGGCTGGACACGTACCGTCCCGGCACCCTTACAGTCGGCTGGTTGGGCCGTATCGCCACCAACGCCTTCCTCGACGAGGCAAGCGAGGCGCAAGAAGCGCGGCCTCTCCACGTGGTGCCCGCCACGTGCCCGGGCGGTTGCTGCCCGGCGGCCGAGCCCGAGGCGGAGCTGGCCGCGTCGACCCTGCCGACGACGTGCAGGCCGCGCTGCTCCGCCCTCGGCGACTACCGGGCGGCGGTGGGCTCTGCGACGTGGTGGGGATGGGGCTACCAGGAGATCGCCGATGCCCTCGAGGTGCCGGTCGGCACGGTGCAGCCGCATCCATCGTGGGCGGGCCTGCTGCGGGAGTCGCTGTCGTGACCGTCGATCGCTCCGGCGCCGGTGGCGCCATCCGGGCGACGAGCTCAGCGCCCTGCTCGACGGCGAGCTCAGCCGATCGTGCCGTCGGGGTCCTAGCCCTCGAGGCCTGCCCGTCGTGTCGGGCCGAGCTGGCGCACGTCGAGGGCCCGCTCGGTGGTCCGGGCCCTGGCGATGGTCGAGCCGCCCGGAGGGCTGTTCGACCGTCTGACCCGGGGCCGGAGCCCGGCTGACCCGATCGGTGCGTGGCTAGGGCGTCGCCGCCAACCTGGTGGCCACCGCCGCAGCGTGGCTGCTGGTGCTCCGCGGTCACCAGCGGGTCACCCGCTGTCGGCCCAGCCGCCCGTGAGCCGCTTCGTCGACGAGCACGCGGCCGCCGCCGGTCTGCCCCTCCCCACCGGGTCCCCACCCGAGCCGGCCGCGCCGCCGGCCGAGGGGCCGCTTCCGGGTGCCGGTGCGCCTCGGCGGGCCACGATCCTCGGCTCGGCATCGGTCGACGGCGACCTGCTGCAGGCCCGGTACACCGACGGGCTCACGGTCGTGTCGCTGTTCCGAGCAGCCGGGCCGGCTCGACTGGAGCACCCTCCCTCCCCGGCCAGAAGCGGGTGAGAGCGTCGACGGTCACGACTCGTGGGTCGCCCGTGTCGGCCAGTCGTTCGTGGTGATCGGGCGCGGGACCTCGACGTTGGCGCTCGTCGGGCCGGGCCCGGCCGAGCGGCTGCTGGCCCTGGTGCCGGCCCTGCCGAGCCCCCGCCCCCGTCGCTCGGCGACCGCCTGCGGGCCGTGGGACACGACCTGGTCGACGTTCCCGTTCGGCGGCTGAGGCGCTCGTTCGGCGGCTGACGCTTTGGGTCGGGTGTGCCGCGCAGACCGACCGGCCTTGGGCGCACAGCAGGCCGCACCTGTCGGTGCGGCCGCAGGTCGAAGTCTCGTCGAGGGGATCAGGCGGAGGCGGCCGCCAGCGTCGCCGCTTGAGGATGCGGCGGCGCTCCGACCGGACGCACCGCCCCCACACCCCGTGGTCGATGCGCTGGGTGAGCGCGAACTCGAGGCACGGGCCCTGGACCGGGCGGGTGCGCAGATCCTGCGGGCCACCTCGACGCCAACACCGTCGCTCGGGAAGAAGACCGAGGGGTGGTGCTCGCGGCAGTTTCCCTTGTCCAACCGAAGTCGCTGTCCATCACGCCTCCTGCTCTGTTCAAGTATAAGTACGGCGTCCGGCTGGATTTGGTTCCCGGACGGGCGTGAACGTGACGAACGTCATGCTCGCCACCGGGTCGACCAGCCGTTCCTGAGGAGCCCGCCGAGATCTGCCGATCCGGGAACCACAGGGCGAGGCAAGCTTCGTAAGCACGACTGAGACCGACCGACCGCCCGTGGTCGGATGCCTGCAGCGGATCCACCGGAGGCGACGATGAGCGACACCACACCGACCGAGCGACGCGACGAGGCCGAGGCCACCGGCAAGGTCGCCACCGAGGGCCGGGGTCGAGCCCCGAGGGCGATCCGCCCCGCTGGGGAGGGTGCTCCGACCACCCGGCCACCCCACCGAGGGGCGGTGACGCCGTCCCACGCGCCGATGACACCGCCCACCTCGCCACCGAGGGCGCCGCCGGCTTGAGCCCCTCGGGCCGGGCGCCCGCGGCAACCGCCAGGCTTCCCGCCGGCCGGCCCGGGCGGCCGACGCCGCCGGCCCCGCCTGCCGCCCGCCGCCCCTTCCCCCGCCCCCACCCGCCGGCCCCCAGGCGCAGCCGGCCCGTCAGGCCCTCGGCTGGCGCCGGGGCTGATCGGCGGCCTCGCAGGTGCGCTGGTCGGGGCGCTGGTGGCCGGCGGGCTGGTGGCCGTGGCCGAGCGGACACCACCGGACCCGTCACCCCGGCCGGTCGAGGTGTCGGCCGGCCAGCCGACCCTGCCGCGCTCGCTGGCCGGTGAGCCGCTCGACATCCGGGGTGTCCTCGAGAGGTGCGGCCCTCGGTGGTGTCGATCGAGACCGGCCAGGCCCGCGGCGGCACGTGTACGCGCGCCGCGCCGGATCGGGGCGTGATCATCTCCGCCGACGGCCTGGTGCTCACCACAACGCCCACGTCATCGAAGGGGCCATGCCATCCGCCAGGTGAAGCTGTTCCACGGCACGAGCCTCAGGCCGACCTCGTGGGCAGCCCGCCAGCCGACGACGTGGCCCTGATCCGGGTGCGGGCGAGCGCCTCCTCCGCCCGCCGATCTGGGCAGCTCCGACGCGCTGCAGGTGGCTTTCGAGGTCGTCGCCATCGGCAACGCCCTCCCAACCTGGAGGGCACGCCCACGGTGACGACCGGCAACGTCGGCCACCGGCGCGCAGCATCGGCACCGACGGCGCCTCGCTGCAGAACCTCATCCAGACCGACGCCGCCATCAACCCGGGCAACTCGGGCGGCGCGCTGGTGAACGTCGCCGGCGAGGTGTTCGGCATCAGCACCGCCATCATCGGCGACGCCCAGAACATCGGGTTCGCCATCGCCATCGACCCGACTGTCCGCTCGCTCATCGAGGAGCTGCGCCAGGGCAGCGGCCAGACGCGCGCCTCGGCGTTCCTCGGCGTGCCGACTGGTGCCGCTCGACTCGGTCGATCCCTCGGTGCTCGACAACTTCGGGATCACCACCGACCAGGCAAGCGGTGGTGGCCGAGGTGGTGCCGAACAGCGCCGCCGACTAGGCCGGTTTGCAGCCCGGCGACGCCCATCACGGCGGTCGGACGGCGAGGAGATCACCGCGAACTCCCGGGTCGGCGACATCGTCCGGGCCAAGGAGCCGGGTAGGAGTCGATCACCATCGAGTTCGAGCGCTAGAGCGACACCCAGACCACCACGGCCGAGCTCGGCTCGCCGCTTAAGCAGACGGCCAACTGAGCCCGCCTTCGCGCACCTCCCCGACTACACGGCGGACGAGGCCCGGGCCGGCCGGTCCGGGGCCTCACATCTGCTGTTAGGCTTTCGCGGTTCGTCCCCGACACCCCGAGGAGCATCCGATGTCGATGGCACCCGACAGAGACCGGGCCCGCATGCCCGCGGCCACGTGCGGAGTCGTCTACCTCGGCGGTGGCGCCCCACTGGGAGGTGCGGTCGACTCATTGACCGCTCCGTGATCGACGACTTCCGCTCGCGTGATGGCCCGGTTGCTCCTCCTGCCACCCCACGACCCCAGTTCCGGCGCAACCGGGAGCGGGTGGTGCGCGTGACGCCGAGCAGGAGGACCTGCAACCCGACTGGGATCTCAGCCTCCCCGAGACCGACGGGGGCCACCGCCTGACCGGGAGCCGCTCGTCCCGCTGGCCACCTGTAGGCTGCGGCAGTGGCGTCGGGGCTGGGGGAACGGCGGAGCAGGTTGGCGATCACCGACACCCCGGCCAGCCGGTTCCTCAACCGGGAGCTGAGCTGGCTCGACCAACGCCCGCGTGCTCGCCCTGGCCGAGGATCCGGCCGTCCCCTGCTGGAGCCCGGGCCAAGTTCCTCGCCATCTTCAGCTCGAACCTCGACAGAGTTCTTCCAGGTCGGGTGGCCGCCCTCAAGGACCAGCAGGCGGCGGACGTGGGGTCCACCACGCCCGACGGCCGCACCCCCGGGAGCAGCTGCGGGAGATCGCCGACGAGGTGGCCGAGGCTCGTCAGGCGCCAGGAGCGCATCTTCCTCGACCAGGTCGCGCCGGCCCTCGCCGACCAGGGCATCCACTTCTCGGCGTGGGACACCTGGACGACGACGACCGCAAGTACCTCGTCGATGTGTTCGAGCACCGGATCTTCCCCGTGCTCACGCCCGTGGCAGTCGATCCCGGGCACCCGTTCCCTACATCTCCAACCTGTCGCTCAACCTGGCCGTGCTGGTGCGGGATCCGTCGGGTCCCGGCATGCGAGTTCGCCCGGGTGAAGGTGCCACCGCTGCTGCGCGTGGTGATGCCCGACGGCGAGCGCTTCGTGCCGCTGGAGCAGGTGATCGCCGCGCTGCCCACGCTGTTCCCGGGCATGGAGGTCGTCGACCACATTGCCTTCCGGGTCTGCAACGCCGACCTCACCCTCCAGCGCGGGGGGGGCCGACGACCTGCTGGCGGCGGTCGAGATGGAGCTACGCCGCCGGCGTTTCGGCTGCGCCGTGCGCCTCGAGGTGGACCACGGGGCTGTGTCCCCGGAGATCTGCGAGCTGCTCGTGCGCAGGCTCGACCTCGACGACGACGACGTCTTCGAGCACGGCGCGCCGCTCGACCTCTCTCAGGCCTGTGGGCGCTGCGCCCTCCAGCCGCGCGGACCTAAGACGAGCCGTGGGCACCCGTAGTCCCGGCCCGGTTCGCCACCGCGCTCGACCGCGGCCGCAGCCTGTTCTCGGTGATCCGCAGGCACGTGCTCGTGCACCACCCACGACTCGTTCACGGACACCGTGGGCGAGTTCATCAGCACAGGCTTCGCTCGACCCCGGCGTCCTCGCCATCAAGATGACGCTCTAGCGTCGGGCGACAGCCCCATCGTGAAGTCGCTCATCCGGGCGGCCGAGCAGGGCAAGCAGGTGGCTGCCCTGGTGGAGCTGAAGGCCCGCTTCGACGAGCAGGCCAACATCGCCTGGGCCAGAGCGCTCGAAGAGGCGGGCGTGCACGTGGTGTACGGCCTGGTCGGGCTCAAGA
>JADJXE010000002.1 GCA_016716005.1 Acidimicrobiales bacterium | reverse complement strand
CGTTCGGCAGGTCACGGTTGTTGCCGATCACACCGTCAGAGAGGCCGCTGGTGGGGGCGTCGTTGCCGGAGCGTGGCGATGGCGCGGCCCGCACCTGGCCGCTCAGGGTCGACCGTCGCCGTGTAGTCCGAGACGTCGGTGGAGGGAAGACGTCGATCTTGGAACCGCCGGCGTTGTTCGTGACCAAATCGACAGAAGTCTTTCGTCGACGAGGGCCATGGCGCCAGTGGCTCCCCAGCAGTCGAAAGAAGCCGTTCTCCTCGGCGTCGAACGTAGCTGGCGATCTGCAGGTGGCCGTTGCGCCGCAGGAAACAACGCCTCGCCGAGGGCCGCAGACCGGGGGTCGCCGGTGGTGCGGCGGTCGAACGCACCGCTAGGGCGACTCCGCCGAGGGCGTCCTCCTGAAAGCGGGGTCGTCGGCAGACAGCTGGTGCTGGTCGACCAGCAGGAACTGCTCGACGTTGTCGGGGGTGAGGGGGCTGGGGATCCCGGGCCCGCTCACCGGCCCGGTGAGCCGGAGGAGGGCGGCCAGCCCGGCAGGGTCGACAGTGATCATCCCGTCGATGGGCGAAACCACCGTCGGTCTGCCAGGTAGAGCTGGGCGGTGACGGCGCTGACGGTGGGCAGATCGGGGGCAGGGTGAGGTTCGGTCAGATCACGCTGCGCGAGAGCGACCGGAAACACTCCAGCCAGTCAGGCGGACCGGTGACGGTGAGGAGTCGCGGTTGGCGCTGGCCTGCACGGGATCGCTGGTCGACCCGTCGCCAGGCCGGAGTCGAGACTAGCCGTCCACCCAAAAAGGCTCGGCGAAGCTGCCCATGTAGCCGCCCAGCCCTCGGGACTCGGCCGGGGTGACCACGGCCACGAAGTAGCGCCTGGGGCCCTCGCCGCCGAGCAGGCCAGGGGCGACCCGCACGGCGTCGATGGCCCGCTCGGCCTCGGGCGGGCGTCGGCGACCTCACGGTCCCAGCCGATCGAGGCGGTCGCGCACCAGGGCCCGCGACCACGCGGCGGATCGATCCCGTCGAGCACCCCCAACGTAACAATCCGGCGACCCCGCCACGCTCACCAGCGCCGGCTCCATGTCCGCGATGCGCCCGGGAGGTCGAGGGCGCCGGCGCACCTGGAGGGAATCCGGACGTCGGCGCCGCGACCGGCGGCGGCGCTGGCCGAAGGAGCCAGCTGGGCGCGTTGTCCGGCCACGTCCTGGAGGACCCGGGCGTTCTGGGCTGGCACCAGGGACGGCCCGGGCGCCAGCGCAGCACCCACCACGCCCCACCCGCTTTCATCGGCTGAGCGACACCCTCCGCAGCCCGGTCAGACTGGGCGGGTGTGGCGGCCACCGGTGTCGGCGTCGCGGGCGCGACGACTGACCGGCAGGACGGCGTCATTAGCAACCTGGGCGTCGCTGCCCTAGGACAGCGGGGCCACGGTGAACGGCACGATCACGACGGCGGCGGCACTGGCGCCCACGCCCAGCGGCCACGCCGGGCGACCCGCTCGCCCGCTTGCGGGCGATGCCGCCAACCCGACACGAGGATGGGCAGGACCGCAACCGCGGCCACCGGGACGCTGGCGCCTGAACAGGTCCCAGCCCAGGCGGAGGGCGGCGTTGGCGACCACAGCGGCACATGCGCCCACCACGGGCTCGCGCCGGTCGAGGCGGAACAGGCACGACGACGGTGACCAGCGCGGCGCGAGCACCACGGCCAGCCAACCAGCCGCTGGCGAGGTGGTGGTACCCGTGGCAGGAGTCCACCGCCGGTGCGGGCGCCGGCCAGCGCCGTCAGCGCGGCCATGGCGGCCGGGGGCAGCTGGTCGACGACGGCGGTTCCGGTGGGGTGGTGTGCCGACCATACGCCGGCGACGGCGCAGCGCGACGATGACGCCGACGGCCGCCCGCTGCTGGGTCGTCGGTTCCGGCACCGCTTCGTCCTCCGCCGGGCGACTCCTCGGTGGGCCCGGTAGGCTCGGTGGGCTCGGTGCTGGACACGACGGCCGGTCAAGCTGGGTGGTTCCGGCCCACCGGGATCGGCCGGTCGTTCGCGCCGGCGGGCCGCCCGTAGCATCGGCGGCCGTGCCCACCCGCCGGTTGTCGCCCCTGGTCTGCGGGATGGCCATCCTGCTGGCCGGCCCGGCGGTGCAACTGTTCCTGCTGGCCGGGCAGGACGACGGCTCGTCGCCGGCTCAACAGCAAGCCGGGCACCTCGGCCGAGGTGGGCGACGTGACGGCCGGGGGTGGTGTCGGCCGAGCGGTCCGGCGGCGCGAAATTGCTCCTCGTGGTCGACGTGGCCGTGGCCAGCGCCGACGAGGGCGTCGACGACGCCCGGGCCGGCTGGGGCCTGCTGCGGGGCGACTCCGGGGGCGCTCGTCGGCCGGACCGGGGCGACGGGCGGGAGGCCAGCCCTGCGCCGGGCTGGCGGGTGGCGCCGGGCAGGTCGGTCGGTGCGTGGTGGCGTTCGCGCCGCCGCCCGTCCCGGCGACGCCTTCGTGGCGATCTGCGGCGCGGCGACGACCGGGCCTCGTGGAGCGTCGCCGTCTGGTCGCGCGTGAACGTCGCGTGAACGCTGTGTGATCGATGCCGGACCGGAATCACCGGCGGGCGATTCGGTACCGTCCCTGGTGATGCCCGCCGCCGACCTGTTCTCCGGCTACGAGCACGACGGCTTCTTCGACGAAGGTGTTCGCGGGAGACGGCTCGATCCGGTCCCACTACGCCAATCTGGTCACCAAGCCTGGCCGAGGTCACGCCGAGGAAAGCTGGCCCGCTGAGCGCCTGCGCGACCAGGCCTTCCGCACCCGGGGATCACCTTCACCGTGTACGGCGAGGGCGACGACGAGGACCTGGAGCGCACCTTCCCCATGGACCTGCTGCCCCGGGTGAGTCCGGCCGACGAGTGGCCAGGGCGGATCGAGGCGGGCTCATCCAGCGGGTGACCGCCGTCAACGCCTTCCTCGACGGCCTCTACGTGGGGAGCGGAGCGCGCTCCACGACGGATCGTCCCGCAGTGGCTGGTCACCTCGAGCGACGGGTTCACCCGCGGGCCTTCCGGGATCCCGGTGCCCGGGGCGCCCTGCCTGGTGGCCGGCATCGACTTGGTCCGTGGGGCCGACGGCGGCTACCAGGTGCTCAGGACAACCTGCGCAGCCCGAGCGGCATCTCGTACGTGCTGGAGAACCGGGCGGCGATGACCCGGGTGCTGCCCCACCTGTTCTCCACCCACCGGGTTCGCTGCCCGTCGACCACTACGGCGCCTCGCTCCCTGTCGGCGCTGCGCCACGTGGCCCCACCGGCGGCCGGCGACCCCACCGTGGTGGTGCTCCACCCCCGGCGTGCAACTCGGCGTTCTTCGAGCAGCCTTCCTCGCCCGCCAGATGGGCGTGGAGCTGGTGGAGGGCCGCGACCTGGTGGTCGACGAGCACGTGGTGTTCATGCGCACCACCCGCGGCCTGGAAGCGTCGACGTGATCTACCGCCGCATCGACGACGACTTCCTCGACCCGGTGTGCATGGTGGACGACAGCGTGCTCGGGGTGCCGGGCCTGCTGGCCGCGGCCCGGGCCGGCAACGTCACCCCTGGCCAACGCCGTCGGCAACGGGGTGGCCGACGGCAAGGCGGTCTACGCCTACGTGCCGGCGATCATCCGCTACTACCTGGGCGAGGAGGCGTCCTCCCCAACGTGCCGACCTATACCTCCTGTGGGACGACGACCGGCGGGCCGAGGTGCTGGAGCCTCGACCAGCTGGTGGTGAAGCCGGTGGGGGGCGTCGGAGGCGGGGGCTCCGGCGGCCTGTTGATCGGCCCGTCTGGGCCGACGAGGCCACCTCCCGAGGAGTTCCGGGCCCGCATCGAGGCCGACCCCCCGGGGCTACGTCGCCCAGGAGATAGTGAGCCTGAGCCGCCACCCCACCCTCACCGGCGACCACGTCGAGGAGACGCCACGTCGACCTGCGGCCCTTCATGCTCTCCGGCGAGCGGGTGGGGGGTGATCCCGGGCGGGCTCACCCGCGTGGCCCTGCGCCAGGGGAGCCTGGTCGTGAACTCCAGCCAGGTCGGCGGCTCCAGGACACCTGTGGGTGCTGGCCCCCGACGAGACCAGCGGCAGTCCCGGCCGCCGACGTCACCATGCGGTGGCTGACCCGGTCCCCGCCGCTCACCAGACCTCGACCGGAACCGTCTCCCGCGTCGGGCTCGCCACAGGACAGACGCCGGCGCATGCATGGATACACGGTCACGGTGACGAGGTGGCTGCGGGGATGTCGTACGTGACCGCCCAGCACACCATCGCGCGGGTGGCTTGGCACCTCGTAGTGCTGGATCTCGCCGTCGCCCCAGTCGACGTGGAGCAGGTAGACCTCCCAGGCACGTCCTCGCAGAGAGGGACGTTGATGAGGTCCACGCAGAACTGTCCGGGCACCCCGGCACGCATCAGGTCCGGCTCGTACCACGCCGACGAGATCGTGGCGCAGCTCGTGGCCAGCAGGGTGACGGCAACGACCGTCGCCGTGAGCAGGAGCCGCCCTTGCCAGGGCTCACTCCCATCCGCCTGCGCGCAGTGCAGGCAATGAGTCGATTGTCCGACCGGCTCCGGGGGGGTGGCAAGAGGGGATGCTCGTGGACGCCGTGTGTGCCAGACCGGCCCGGCGAATCGAGGGGTGCCGAGCCGGTCACCCGCTGATCTCTCAGGCGGTGAAGGTCACGGTGGTGCTGCGGCCGTTGCTGGGCACCGGGAACGACTGGCCCCGCACGACCTGGCCGCCGACCTTAATGGTGAGCTCGGCGTCGCTGGTGGAGCCGCACCCCGTGGAACGACACGGATGACCACCGAGTACTGCCGCGCGGGGGCGCCGGTGGGCCGGAAGATGTTCTCGTAGTGCCTGGCGTTGTCGCCGCACGGGGGGATGGTGTCGTGGTCCAGCCGGCCGCCGCTGGCGGAGGCGGTGTTGCCGTACCAGATCTCCTCGCCGCGGGGGTCGACCACGTGCAGGTCGAGGTCGGCGCCGTCGGACCAGGCCAGCGTGACCTGGACGTCACCGGTGCCGAGGTCGGGTGGCGGCGGCTGGTTCGGGTCCTGCACCGTGAACGTGTACGAGCCCGTGGTGCGGGCTATCCCTGTCGATCTCGGGGTCCTCACCGACGTATTCCGCGGCGGCGCACGCCGTGTAGTCGATGGTTCGTGTTCCCGGCTGCGGGTAGTTCACGTCGAAGCAGGCGGCGGGCGTCGTCGCTCCTGAGTAGTCGACGTTCCTCACGCCCAAGGGCCCGGCGTTGACCACGATGTAGTCGGGGACGATGCCGCCGATGTACCCCACGGGGAAGCAGATCCTTCCCGGTCGGCCGGCGACGAGGGGCTGGGGCTCGGTTCGCGGGTTGGACACGAAGGCGCAGCCCGTCACCAGCACGAGCGCGGCCAGCAGCCCGCCGGCGCGTCGCAGTGTGACCATGATCGTCCCCTTTCTGCGGGGATCGCTCCGCAGCCCGCGCCGCGGCGCTTCGAGCGTCGCGCCGGGCAGCGACGCCGACAAGGCGTCGGCGGCTCAGGCGGTGAAGGTCACGGTGGTGCTGCGGCCACCGCTCGGCACGGGGAGCGACTGGTGCACGACGACCTGGCCGCCGACCCTGATGGTGAGACGGGCGTCGCTGGTGGAGCCGCACCCGCGGGACGACACGATGACCACCGAGTACTGGCCGTGCGGGGCGCCGTGGTGGGCCAGAAGATGTTCTCGTAGTGGGTGTTGTCGTCGCCGCACTGCGGGCGGGTGTCGTGGTCGAGCTGGCCGCTGCTGGCGGAGGTGGTGTTGCCGTACCACGTCTCCGCGCCGCCGGGGTCGACCACGTGCAGGTCGAGGTCGGCGCCGTCCGACCAGGCCAGCGTGACCTGGACGTCACCGGTGCCGAAGACGGGCTGGTTCGGGGCCTGCACCGTGAAGGTGTACGACCCCTTGGTGCAGCTCTCGCCCTTGATCTCGAAGGACCCGGGGTTCTCGGGGTTCGTGTTCCACCTCGCCGGGCAGACGTCGTACTCGATGGTCTGCGTCCCGGGGTTAGCGTAGGTGACGTCGAAGCCGGTACTCGTCGCCGACGCTCCCGTACCTGTACATCCCGCTCGACGGGATCTGCACCCGCACATACGGCCAGTCGGCCCCGCCAGGTCTGGCGAGGGGTGAGGCAGACTTGGCCGGGCTGGCCGGCGACCAGGGGCGCCGGCACCGTGCGGCTGCTCGACACGAAGGCGCAGCCCGTCACCAGCACGAGCGCAGCCAGCAGCCCCCGGCGCGCCGCAGTGTCGTCATGATCGTCCCCTTTCCGCGGGGATCGCTCCGCGGCCACGCGGGCACTTCGAGCGTCGCGCCGGGTCAGGTGCCGACAAGACGCCGGTGCCGGTGGGGCCGGGGTGTGAACGGCGCGTGAGCGGTTGGTGACGGGGGACGACGGCCTTCCCGGTCCGTACCATGGGCGGCGATGCTGGCCCGCCACGCCGAGAGCCTGTTCTGGACCGGCCGCTACCTGGAGCGGGCCGAGGACACGGCGCGCATGCTCGACGTCACCTACCACGGGCTGCTCGAGAGCCCGCCGGCCCAGGCCCGGGGCAGCTGGCACGACCTGCTGCGGGTGCTCTCCCTCGACGAGGCCTTCGACTGGGACGCCCACGCCGCCGACGGCGCCGAGCTGGCCGGCGCCATCTCGGAGTTCCTGGTGCTCGACCAGGAGAACCCGGGCGCCATCGGCAACGCCGTGCTGCGGGCCCGCGAGAACGTGCGGTCGGTGCGCGAGCTGGTGTCGACCGAGCTGTGGGAGGCGATCAACGGCTTCTGGCTGGAGCTGCAGCGGCGCGACGGTGACCTCAACCGGCCCCAGCGGCTGATCGGCCGGCTCAAGGCCGAGCTCGAGTACCGCGACGTGTCCGAGCTGCTCGACGAGGACCTCCACGGCTTCCTCGACCGGCTGCAGGCGGGGGTGCGCGAGGTGGCCGGCGCGGTGGGTCCACCTCCTTCCGCAACGCCGAGGCCCTCGACCTGCACGCCGTCGACTTCCACCCGCCGGCGGGCCCCCCGAACCCGGTGGTGGTCGCGGTGAGGCTCGACATCCGCTACCGCACCCGGTTCGCCTACACCGGCCCGGTGCGCGAGAGCCAGAACGAGCTGCGGGCCTGCCCGGCCAGCGACGTGCGCCAGCAGCTGGTGTCGTACCGGGTGAGCACCACGCCTGCGGCCCGGGTGTTCTCCTTCACCGACTACTGGGGCGCGGGTCGACACGTTCGGGGTGACGCCCACCCACCGCAACCTCGAGGTGGTCGCCGAGGCCGTGGTGGAGACCCGCTACCGCCGCTGGTCACCATCTCGCCCCGCATGGAGGCGCTGTCCGACCCGGCCTGGCTGGACGAGCACGTCGAGTACCTGGAGCGCACCCCCGCCGACTGGGGCAAGGGGGGTGGTCGAGAGGCCGGCCGGGTCACCGAGCTGGTCGGGCCCGACCCGGTGGGGCTGGTGCTGGCCATCCACCGCCGGGTGGGAGCGGTGATGACCTACGAGCCCGGCCACACCTACGTGGGGATGCCCATCGAGAGGTGCTGGAGACCCGCAAGGGCGTGTGCAGGACTTCGCCCACCTGGCCGTGGCCATGTGCCGCAGCGTGGGGATCCCGGCCCGCTACGTCAGCGGGTACCTGTTCACCAGCGACGACCGCACCGGGGCCGACGTGGTCGGGGGCGACGTGGCGTGGGTGCAGACCCACGCCTGGTTCGAGGCCGCCGTCCCGGGCCACGGGTGGCTGGCCCTCGACCCCACCAACGGCGCCGAGGTGGGCCTGCGCCACGTGAAGATCGGCCACGGCCGCGACTACGACGACGTGCCGCCCCTGCGGGGAGCGTTCTCGGGCCCTGCCGTCCACGGCCTGGACGTGGCCGTGGAGATCCGCCGGGTCACCGCGCCCAGGGCCCGCTCGGGGAGGGTCCCCGGCGCGGCCCGGGCCCGGCCGGTGCTGCCGGCCCAGCGCATCGCCGAGGCCCGCCTGGCCGGTCGGCAGTAGGGTCGGTCACGGCGGTGGCGTACGCTCCCACGTGCCGGTCGGGCGGACGGGTGGAGGAGATCGACAGGTGACGGCGGAGACGGCGGCGGACAGGCCGGGGCACCGCAGGGGACCAGAGCGCGGCGGACAGCGCGGGTAGCAGCAGGGAGCGCGCCGCGTTGCATCCCGGCCTCCTGGCCCTCCTGGGCCGGAACCGGTACTCGGTGCAGGCGGCGGCCGACGGCTTCGCCTGGGCCGTGGGCCTCCTCGACGCGACCCTGCTGCGCTACGACCTCGACAGGGGCCAGGTCGGCTGGGCCGGGCTGGCCGCCACGGTGGTCGTGGCGGTGGCGCTCAGGCGCTGGTGGGCGCAACCGTGGGCCTCTACCGGGGCCAGTGGCGCTTGGCAGCTTCGACGAGGTCGCCGCGCTGGTGCTCAGCGTCGCGGTGGTCGCCAGGGTGCTCACCGCCCTCAACCTGGTCCTGTTCGACCGGCTGGTGCCGGGGTCAGTGCCCGTGGGCGGCGGGGTGATCGCCCTGTGCCTGGCGGGCGGCAACCGCTACACCTGGCGGCTGCTGCTCGAGCGCAGCCGCCGGCCCTCGGCCGACGGCGACAGCACCACCCGCCTCTTGGTGTTCGGCGCCAGCGACGGCGGCGACCAGATCGTGCGGGCGATGCTGCGCGGCCCCGGCCCCTACGTGCCGGTGGCCCTGCTCGACGACGACCCGGCCAAGCGCAAGCTGCGGCTCGCCGGCGTCCCCGTGGCCCGGCGGCCGGGACGACCTGGCCGCGGTGGCGGCCGACCGGCAGGCGTCGGCCCTGCTGATCGCCGTCCCGAGCGCCGAGCCCGAGCTGATCCGCGGGCTGAGCGCGCTGGCGGTCGGGGTCGGCCTCGACGTGATGGTGCTGCCGCCGGTGGCCGGGCTGATCGGCGGCCGGGTGGGCGTGGGCGACATCCGGCCCCTGACCGACGAGGACCTGCTGGGCCGGCACAAGATCCATCTCGACGTCGACGCCATCGCCGGCTACCTCACCGGCAAGCGGGTGCTGGTCACGAACGCAGGCGGCTCGATCGGGTCGAGCTGTGCCGCCAGATCCACCGCTACGCCCGGCCCAGCTGCTGCTGCTCGACCGCGACGAGTCGGCCCTGCACGACGTGCGGCTGTCGATCGAGGGCCGGGCCCTCCTCGACACCCCCGACCTGCTGCTGTGCGACATCCGCGACCGCGACCGGGTGCTGGAGGTGTTCCGCCAGCGCCGGCCCGAGGTGGTGTTCCACGCCGCCGCCCTCAAGCACCTGCCCCTCCTCGAGCAGTACCCCGACGAGGCGTGGAAGACGAACGTGGTGGCCACCCAGACCCTGCTCGACGCCTCGGTCGCGGTGGGCGTGCGCCGCTTCGTGAACATCAGCACCGACAAGGCGGCCGACCCCATCAGCGTGCTCGGCCACTCCAAGCGCATCGCCGAGCGCCTCACCGCCCATGCCGCCGACGTCACCGACCACCCCTACCTGTCGGTGCGCTTCGGCAACGTGTTGGGCAGCCGGGGGTCGATGCTGCCCCTGTTCCGAACCCAGATCGACAACGGCGGCCCCGTCACCGTCACCCACCCCGACGTCACCCGCTACTTCATGACGGTGGAGGAGGCGGTGAGCCTGGTGATCAGGCCGGCGCCATCAGCCGGCCGGGCGAGTCGCTGGTGCTCGACATGGGCGAGCCGGTGCGTATCGCCGAGGTGGCCGAGCAGCTGGTGGCCGAGGCGCCCCGCCCGGTCGAGATCGTGTTCACCGGTCTCCGGCCGGGCGAGAGCTCCACGAGGTGCTGCTGAAGCAGGCGAGGCCCGACGACCGGCCGTTCCACAGCGGCATCAGCCACGTGCCCGTGCCGCCCCTCGGACCCGCCGGGCTCGACGGTGGCGGTTCGGCCCGCGCCCGCCTGCGGGAGCTGTCGGGCGCAGTGGCGTCCGAGCTCGACGTGCGCGTCTCCGGGGGCGACGGCCCGACCGCCGGGCGCCGGTCTGGGCCCGACGCCTCGCCGTCGGCCATGATCGCGGGACCCGCTCGCCTGCGCCTCCCGGAGGTCACCGATGACCGAGACCGCCGCCCCCAGCACCAGCACCGACGACGTCGTCGACGAGCTGCGCGCCTGGCTCGAGCAGAGCTGGGACCCCGACCTGACGGTGGCCGAGTGGTGGGAGCGCCTGGGCCTGGCCGGGTGGTCGGCGCCCTCGCTGCCCCAACGCCTACGGCGCGGCCTGTCCCGCCAACGGCGCGGTGCGGGTCGCCCAGGAGATCGCCGACTTCGGCGCCCTCGGCGCCCCCGGCGGGCTGGGCCTGCTGCTGGCCGCCCCCACCATCGCGACGCACGGCACCCAGGAGCAGATCGACCGCTACGTGCGCGACATCGTCACCGGCCAGCGGGCCTGGTGCCAGCTGTTCAGCGAGCCCGGCGCCGGCTCCGACCTGGCCGGCCTGCAGGCCAAGGCCGTGCGAGACGGCGACGAGTGGGTGGTCAACGGGCAGAAGGTGTGGACCTCGGCCGGCCACGTGGCCGACCTGGGCATGCTCATCGCCCGCACCGACCCCCGAGGTGCCCAAGCACCAGGGCATCACGTACTTCGCCTTCGACATGCACCAGCCCGGCGTCGACGTGCGCCCGCTCCGGAGATGACCGGCCGGGCCCTGTTCAACGAGGTGTTCCTCACCGACGCCCGCGTGGGCAGCGACGCCGTCATCGGCGACGTGGGCAAGGGCTGGGCGGTGGCCAACAGCACGCTGATGTTCGAGCGGGCCGGCCTGGGCTCGGGCGGCGGCCACGCGCCGCCAGCGCGGCCACGCCGGGCACCGTGGCCGGCCAGCTGTCGATGCGCGCCGGCGACTTCGTGCGCCAGGGGCCGGGCCGCCCGGGGCGGTGGCGGCGGCGTGTTCGGCGGCGCCGCCAAGATGCTCATCGACCTGGCCCGGGCCAACGGGCCATCGCCGACCCCACGATCCGCCAGGGGCTGATGAGGCTGCACACCATCTCCGAGATCGGGCGCTTCAACAACCTGCGGGTGAAGGCCGCCCGGCCGCCGGCCAGGACGTCCCCGGCATGCCCAACATCTCCAAGCTGGTCGATGAGCGAGATGATGCGCCTCCAGCGCGACTTGGGCCTGGCCATCGTCGGCCCCTACGGCACGCTCCACGCCTACGACGCCGACGACCGCAAGGCCCTCGACGCGGCCACCGGCCAGCCGGTGCTGGGCGTGGTCACCGAGATGGCGCTGTTCGCCCAGGCCCCGCCCATCTACGGCAGCACCGACCAGATCCAGCGCAACATCACCGGCGAGCGGGTGCTCGGCCTGCCCAAGGCCGAGCAACGACCGGGTGGTGCCGTTCTCAGGCTGCCCAGGAACGCCTGACCGGGTGCGGCTCGAGGCGCGCCGCCGCCGGCGCCGCCGCCAGCTGCTGCAGGGCGGCTTCCCGCCGGCGTGGCGGGCGCTGCTCGACGAGCGGGTGCCGCACGCCCGCCTGCTCGACGGCGACGAGCGGGAGCGCCTCGAGCGCCTCACCCTGGGGCTGGTGGCCACCAAGCGCTGGGAGGCGGCCCGCGGCTTCGAGCTCACCGACGAGATCGTGGTCACCGTGGCCGGGCTGGCGTCGCTGCTGGTGCTGGGGCTGCCCGACGACTCGTACCGAGACGTGCAGGCGATCGTGGTGCACCCCACCACGCTGGTGCTCACCGGCGAGCGCTCCCAGGTGCCCGGCCTGGTCTCCGACGGGCCGACGCCGATCCTCGGCAGGCCAGCCAGACCGGCCCGGTGGTGATCGTGTGCCGGACGCCGTGCTGGACGAGGGTGCGCCGCCCCGGCCGGGGGCACAACGTGGTGTTCCACGAGTTCGCCCACAAGCTCGACATGCTCGACGGGCTGATCGACGGCACGCCCCCGCTGGCCACCGACGAGCAGCTGCAGCGGTGGGTGGCGGTGTGCACCGACGTGTACGAGCAGCTCCAGCGGGGTGAGGCGGGGGCGGTGCTGCGCTCGTCGCGGGCGTGAACCCGGGCGAGATTCTTCGCGGTGGCCACCGAGGCGTTCTTCGACGACCCGGTCGGGCTGCGCCGACGAGCACCCCCGACCTGTACGGGGTGCTCGCCGGCTACCGCCAGGACCCGGCCGCCCGGGTGCCGCCGCCCACCGCCTGACGGTCGGCCCGCCGCTCGTCGGGCGCGGCTGCGCCGCCCACCTGACCGGTCTCCATCGCGCTGACGGCGCCTGGCAGCGTCCCGGCGGGTCGGCAGTGGCGGTGGCCGTTCTCCATCGCGCTGACGACGTCTGGTGCGTCCCGGGCGCAGTCGGGACGAACGACCCTGGCCGGTCCGGGTCCGGGGCGAGACCATGGCGGTGATCGTGCTCGCCGGCGCGGGAGGTGGCCATGGAGGCGTGGGTCGCACCCGGTGCGACGGCGCCCCCGGGCGACTGGGCCGTCAGCCCGCGTGGCGGCCTGTCGGCCTGGGCCGAGCCGTTCGGCGGCGCCCAGCCGGCGACCCGCTTCGGGGCGGGCGAGGTGCTCCAGGTGCTCGATCGGCGGGACGCCTGGGTGCAGGTGCGCTGCGTCACCGGCTGGACCGGCTGGGTCGACGGCCGGCTGCTCGAGGCCCCGCGGCCCCCCACCTTCGAGGCGACCTACATGGTGGCCCGCACCGGCACCACCGCCCGGTCCTCTCGATCCCAGCGGCCCGGGCGTGGCCCTGGCGCCCGGCGTCGCGCTGCAGCGCCGCGGCAGCTGGGGCGACTGGGCCCTCGTGGTGTCGGCCGAGGGCTGGCAGGGCTGGGTGGCCACCGGGGCCTCTCCAGCGCCGGCTGGGCCCTCGGTGGTTCGGCGTGCGGGTCCACCTCGGGCTGCTCTCGGTGATCGGCGGTGTCCTGGTGCTGGGCGGGGCTTCCTCCGTGGTTCACCGCCGCGGGCACGAGCGTCTCGGCGTGGGACACACCCCTTCGCTTCCTGCTGGTGGGCACCGGCAGCGGCAGCGGCGAGACCGTCCTCGACGCCGGTCCCGTCCTCCTCCTCGTGGGCGGGGCCATGGCGGTGCTGGGCCTGCTGGGCCTGGTCCCCGGCGCCGCGCTGAGCGTGCCCCGGTGGCTGCCCGTGGTCCTGGGCTCGGTGGCCACCAACGCGGCCGCCTTCGCCCTGGCCCGCGTGCTGCGCCCCGAGCCTCGCCCCGGCCTGGGCGTGGGTGTGCTGGTCGTGCTGGTCGGCGGCGCCCTGGTGCTGGTGGACGTGTGGCGGTCCCGGCGATGAGCCGCGGCCGGGGTGAGGTGCACCGGTGTCGGGGCGAGCGGGGCGGGCCAGGTGGTGGCCGGCGTGCTCATCGGGGTGGCCCTGGTGGCCTCGGCCTTCGCTCCGGCCTTCGTGACCGCGGTGCTGCAGGACCTGAACGACATCCGCAGCGGCCGGTGGTGGGGGGAGCGGCCAGGCGTCGGCCACCCAGCCCCGATCCGCAGCAGCCCGTTCGTGGGCCCGGCCCGCCGAGCGATCAGCAGCAGGCCGCCTGTGTCCAGCAGATCGCCCAGGGCTTCGGGCTCCAGTGGACGGCGCGTCCCAGGGCTGGCGGGCGCGGCTCCTACCCGGAGCCGGTGCTCACCGGCGACCCGTCGGTCGACCGGCCGCGGTGTACGACTGGACGAGCGCCATGAACGGGCTGGTCGCCCTGGCGTCGGAGCGATGGCAGTCGTGCTTCACGACGACGACCGAGGGGGCGACCACCACGCTGGTGGAGCCGGTGATCCCGGGGACCTACCTGCTCACGTTCCAGGGCGGCGGCAACGACGTGTGCCAGCCGCCGGCGCCCATGACCGTGCACGTCTCCCGCGACGGCGCCAACGTGACCGTCACTGGGCCCTCGTCCCCGGCGGGGCAGAGGCCTCGGTCACGGCGCCGCTCGGTGCCGACTTCTCGTTCGACGGTTCGGCGAGCCTGCCGTCGGGTATCGACATCGGCCTGCGGGGCCGCTCGCGACCTCTTCGACAGACCACGCTGATCCGTGACGGCCAGCTCGCCCACGACGTGGGGGCGGCTGCGCTACTCGTTTCAGGCGAGCGCACCGGCGACTGACCGTGCCGGCCGCCCGGGCGCCGCCTGCTACCGGCGGGCCAGGGCCGGTGGCGGCATCCGCCACCGGGGGATGGCGTAGGGGTCGAGGTCGGCCCGGCGGGGTTGGCCTGGTCGCTGGCCGACAGGATCGGTTCGGTCACGCCCATGTCCTCCGGGCCCCAGTCGGCGGCCACCTGGGGGTCGTCCCAGGCGACGCCGAACTCGTCGAGGGCGTTGTGGGCCTGGTCGACCGGGTAGATGAGGTGACGTCGGTGAGGGCGCGCGAAGCCGTGGAGCACGCCGGCGGGGACGTGGACGCCACGGTGGTCGTGGAACAGGGGCCGCCGTCGCCCCGATGTCGAGCGTGAGGGGTGGCGCCTCGGTGGGGAGCCGGCCCGGAGGTCGTGCAGCACGATCCGGGCCCGCCCGACGGCACGTGCAGTAGTCGGCCTGCAGGAGGTGGTAGTGCAGCCCAACGACGCAGCCCCGGCGGCGGGTGACCTGGTTGGTCTGGATCACCTCCTGGCTGTCGGGCACCCACGAGCGCCGCCGAGCTCTCGATGAAGTCGCCCCGGGAGTCGTGGAGCACGCGGGGCGTCACCACGTACACGCCGGCGATCTCGCTCGACGCCGTCACCTCGGCCGTGCTCATGGCAACTCCCGTCGGGGGGTCGCGGCCCCGTTGCCGCCACCGCCAGATGTCACCTGGCCCACCCCGACGCTAGGACGGCAGCGGTCCGGCTGCCACCCCGACCAGCTCTGATCGCCGGGGCTCGGGACCGCGGCCAGACGCTGAGCCGTCCCGGGGACCCTGCCCGGGCCCTCTGCAGCAGGCCGGGCCCCGGCCGATGGCCACCGACCCGCGCACCGGGCTGCCCACCGTGCGGATCGGCCGGGTCGTCAGGAGCGACGACGTGCGCGCCCTGGAGGACGAGGGGTGACGGTGCTGCTCGACGGCAACGTGCTGGTGGCGCTGGCCGTGGAGGATCACGTGCACCATGAGGGCGCGGTGCGGTGGTTCGCCGCCGACGAGCGGCCGTTCGCCACCACACCGATCACCCAGGGCACGCTGCTGCGGCTCCTGCTGCGCACCGGGCTGCCGGCGGCCGACGCCCTCGCCGTGCTGGAGGGCGTGGCGGCCCATCCCCGCCACGAGTTCTGGCCCGACGACCGTCCCTAGGCGCGGGCCTGCGGGGTGCTCGGCCACCGCCAGGTCGCCGACGGCTACCTGGCCTCGCTGGCCCGGAGCCGCTCAGGCCCGGCTCGCCC